>NZ_BBTF01000004.1:0-171802 GCF_000876115.1 Acinetobacter sp. NBRC 110496 | reverse complement strand
AGACGTTGTAATAGCCCTTTGGTAAAGACGGCGATGATGCCCATGCTCAGCACCGTAATCAGCGCCATCCACATTTCAAACGGCTGACCTGCAACCCCTTTGATGGTCACGGGAGCCAGATTAAGGCCAATAATCATGACGATCGCACCTGTCACCACAGGAGGCATCAGTTTCTCAATCCAGCGTGTACCGGTCAGCATCACTGCAAAACCGATGAGGGCATAAACAATCCCGCAGACCACGATCCCGCCCAAAGCGACTGACAGGTTTGGATTGGCACCCGAGCCCGTAATATGACCTGTTGCCGCCGCAACCACCCCGATAAAAGCAAAACTTGAACCTAAATAACTTGGAACACGACCACCTGTCATAAAGAAGAACAGGATGGTACAGATCCCTGACATTAAAATGGCCAGATTGGGGCTAAAGCCCATCAATAAAGGTGCAAGGACGGTTGAACCGAACATTGCAAATGCATGTTGAACCCCGAGCACCGCACTTTGTAAGGGCGGTAAATATTCATTTGTCGCAACAGGGCGATGATCAACCTGTCCCTGATACGGCTGCCATTTTGGAAACCAACTTGACATAAATTAGACTCATTATGTGATATCAGCGCGTATGATACCCTGTCTTAAAACGCGCTTTCACCTATAAGTCATTGAGAAGATTGCCAGACCAGCCTTTTAGAGTTTGTGTTTTTACCTTTTGGTAAAATTTATTTCAAAATAAGCGTGTGGATTTATTATTGATTTTGTCGAGATTATTTGAAAAGTTAAATATCTTATTTTCAAAATAATTTTTTGAATTTTTTCTCATTTTTTTTATTGAAATGGCATATTTTGCCAATCTTGCCATCAACAGGGGCCTTTCTATTGATGACAAGGCTGACGTGAGACTTAACCCGTGTTACGCAGACCTGCGGCAATCCCTGCAATACTGACCATGAGAGCATGATCGACAGGGCTGTGTTCGGTCTGGTGTTCGGCCAGATAAAGACGACGACGTTTCATCAACTCGGCTTGGAGTAGATGTAACGGTAATAAATAGGGTTTACGCACCTGCATGGACTGATCCAGCACATCATTATTACTCAGCAGTTTCGATTCCCCTTTCAGGCTGAGCAGGGTATCCACTGCATTTTGTAAGCGTTGCCGTAATTCCACGCCAAGCACTTTTAAATCCTGATCTTGGGTCAGATGAGATTCATAATACAGGGCAATATCGGCATCGGATTTAGACAACACCATTTCCAGCATATCAATCAAAGTCTGGAAATACGGCCATTGCTCCAGCATCTCATTTAAGGTGCTTTTATGTTGCTCGTGCACCTGATTAATCGCGGTACCTGTCCCTAGCCAAGCCGGTAGCATCAACCGGATTTGAGTCCAGGCAAACACCCATGGAATGGCGCGAAGCGATTCAATACCACCACTGACTTTACGCTTAGCAGGACGTGAACCGAGTGGTAACATTTGTAATTCCAGCTCAGGCGTGACGGTACGCAGGTAGCTGACAAAGTTGGGGTTTTCACGTACGGTTTGACGATACACTTTGACCGATAAATCAGTCATGTGGTTCATCAGTTCACGCCATTCCTGTTTCGGTTCGGGTGGTGGCAACAACGTCGCCTCTAAAGTCGCTGCGGTATAAATTTCCAGATTTTGTAGCGCGATACCTTCCAAGCCGAATTTGAAACGAATCATCTCACCTTGTTCGGTAACACGGATGGCACCTGAAATTGAACCCGGTGGCTGTGAAAACAGGGCTTGCTGTGTTGGTGCACCGCCACGGCTAATGGAACCACCACGACCATGGAACAGGGTCAATTGCACACCATGCTGTTTAGCGATGGCGGTCAGTTCTTCCTGAGCACGATATTGCGCCCAGTTGGCCGACATAAAGCCAGCATCTTTGGCTGAGTCTGAGTAACCAATCATCACTTCATGTTTGCCTTGAATATGCTGTTTGTACCAATGCATATTGAACAAGGTATTCATGGTTTTGGCCGCGCCGTCCAGATCCTTTAAGGTTTCAAATAAAGGCACCACACGCAATGGATGCTGAATCCCAGCCTCTTTTTGCAGCAGTAACACGGCCAGCACATCACTTGGATATTCCGCCATGGAAATAATATAGGCACCCAAGCTCTCGGTGGGCTGTTCCGCCAAAGTGCGCATAGTGGCAAACACTTCCAGAACATCGGGGTGTTGAATCAGGCTGCCTTCAGGTTCATTGAAGAATTTGGGTAATAACGGGCGTTTGCTCTGTAATTCTTGAATCAGAAAGTTCTGACGGGCCTGTTCGGTCCATGATTCAAAATTGCCCAGACCTAAATATTCGGTAATCGCAGAAATGGCTTGGCGATGGCGGCCGGACTCCTGACGGATATCCAGTTTGAGCAGTTCAATTCCGAAGCAATTGACACGATAAATGAAATCCAGCAATTGTCCATTGGCGATCTCAGCTAAATTACTGTCAATCAAAGAGCGATAGCAGAGCAGCAATGGCGCTAATAGTTCATCTTTATCTTTGATGATATTGCTGTCATCGGCTTCAGCACCTTGTAAGCGTTGCCCCAACCAATAGCGGGTGGCTTTTAAACGTTCACGGGTGTCGCGCAGATATTCACGATAGGGCTCAGGGTGTTCATAGCCCAATGCTTGAGTCAGTTCTTCAGAACAGCTTTGAATTGACAATTCCCAACGTAGATTTTCAATATCACGCAGGTATAGGTCGGCTGCTTGCCAACGTGATAACCACAATACTTCTTGGGTCACCTGATGGGTGACATTCGGGTTGCCATCACGGTCACCGCCCATCCATGAGGCAAAACGAATCGGTGCGATGTGGAGAGGTAAGGCTTGCGCACAATGTTGCTGGGTCAGCTCATTCAGTTCACGGATGAATTTAGGTACAGCATTCCAGAGTGATTGTTCAATCGTAGCAAAGCCCCATTTGGCTTCATCAACAGGGGTTGGACGATGCTGGCGGATTTCATCGGTTTGCCATGCAGAGCTAACCAGTTGTTTCAGGGTGGCGATGGTCTGTTGACGTTCTTTGGGTGTCAGCTTTTGCTGATCTAGTTGTGACAGGCAATCAGTAATATCATCATATTTTTGAATGAGAGTACGGCGGCTGACTTCAGTTGGATGAGCCGTTAGCACCAGTTCAATTTTTAAATCACAGATCTGTTGAAACAGTTGCTTTGCGTTGATCTGTTGGGTTTTGAATTTTTCAAATAGATGCGGGAGCGGATTTGGGCTGGGTGCATGTTCATCGAACTCAGCCTGACGACGGCTACGCACCACATGATATTGTTCAGCAATATTGGCGAAGTTAAGAAAATGTGAGAATGCGCGAGTCAGTGGCAAAATCTCTTCATCTTTTAAACCGAGAAACAATTGTTCGAGCTGTTTTTCCGCTTCGATCTGGCCGTCACGTGCACCTTTGGCTAATGCGCGAATTTGCTCAATCTGATTAAACAAATCTTGCCCAGCATGTTGCTTTAAGGTCTCTCCAAGTAAATTGCCGAGTAAACGGACATCTTCACGTAGTGGAGCAGTGATTTGCTGAATCATTCTAATTCTCCTGTTGTTCTCACTCGACTATAGCGCGATTGGGAGACATTCCAAGAGCAGAACGTAAAAAAATGTGAATATTCTCTAATTTATTGGTTGATATTTAAGCAAAAAAATCTCGATCGCGTGCTGAATCATCTGATCAATTTGAGTTGCTGTTGGCACAGGGGCTAAACCCAGCAACACTTGTTGATGGCGGATGCCCAACATCAGTGAGATGATCAGCTCAGTTTGTTTCATCGGTTCATCGGCCTGAATAAATTTAAAGGCGATGGCTTGCTCGAAAAAATCACACCAGACATGGCACATGCGGGTATGTGAGGCATCAAAGAATTGTTTGGCTAACGGACTTTGTTCTGCCGCCAATTCAAATAGCAAGCAGTCCAGTTTTAAGGCTTCAGGCAGATAAATAATACTTAAAGCCCGCTGGCACATCAGCACCAAGGCTTGCTCAAAGTCGGAATCCGCAGTGAGTTCAAACTGTTTGGTACGAATCGATTCTTCACAGCTTTCTTCAATCGCACACATAAACAGATTACTTTTGTCCTGAAAGTGATTGTACACCGTGAGTTTGGTGACGCCCGCTTCTTTGGCAATCTGATTCATATTGGTGGCGTGATAGCCCATTTTTAAGAAAATAGATTTTGCGGCTTGTAAAATTTTGGCTCTTTTCTCTAAATCTTTAGGACGGCCACTGCTGATTTGCACGTTATCGTTCTCTGTTAATCAATTTTAAAAATCAAAATTCTAACTTTATTTTTTAATTAATGTACCCATGAGTATATTAATTAAAAAATAAACAATCTATGATAATGCTCATATCACGCCTTAAAAATCAATTTGAATAAGAGCGCCATTAGATGAATCAGATCAATCGTATCATATTGGGCTTACTGGTTGTCAGTAGTGTAGTCCTCAGTGCTTGCCAAAAAGAAACACCCAAGACTGAGGAAATCCCTTATGTCATGGTGACCCAGCCAAATAGCAACCATATCGATCAAAAAAGCTATGCGGGGGATGTGCAGGCACGGCAGCAAACGGCTTTGGCTTTCCGTGTCGGGGGACAGATTACCGAACGTTATGTCGATGTCGGTGATCGGGTGAAAGTCGGGCAAGTGCTGGCCAAGCTGGATGTCAAAGATGCGCAATTGCAAATGAATGCGGCCAAGGCACAGTTACAAAGCGCCGAAGCAGCGGCCAAAATTGCCGCTGAAGAATATCAGCGTTATCAGCAACTTCTACCGGTCAATGCCGTGAGTCGCTCACAATTTGATGCGGTCAAGAATCAATATGAATCGGCACAAGCCAGTTTGCAGCAGGCCCGTTCTAATTATCAAGTGTCCTCAAACCAGACGGGCTATAACCAGCTGATTTCGAATAAGAATGGGGTGATTACCCAACGCCAAATTGAGATTGGACAAGTGCTTGCCGCAGGGCAGGCGGCCTATCAATTGGCGATTGATGGGGAGCGTGAGGTGGTTTTCGGAGTACCTGAACAAGCAGTCAGTACCATCAAAGTCGGGCAACCGGTATGGGTGACCTTGTGGTCGCAACCCGACGCCCGTTTTGCGGCCAAAGTGCGGGAAGTATCACCTGCTGCCGATCAATCACGAACTTTCACTGTTAAGGTGTCTTTGCTTGAAGGGCAGTCCAGCATTCAACTGGGTCAAAGTGCACGGGTGTTTTTTGTTGCACATGACAACAATGTTTTGAGCGTGCCTTTATCCAGTGTTACCGCCAATGATCAGCAAGCCTATGTTTGGGTGGTGAATGCCAATCAAACCATTCGTAAAGTGCCTGTGACCTTGGGCAACTATGCACGTGACAGTGTACCTGTCCTCTCGGGCTTAAAAGCCACGGATTGGGTCGTGGTGGGTGGGGTACATTTACTGCGTGAGCAGCAAAAGATTCATCCGATTGATCGTGATAATCGCGATGTTAGCGTCAAAACGGGAGGTTAAAGATGAAATTTAACCTTTCAGAATGGGCGCTCAAGAATAAAGGCATCATCTTTTATTTTATGCTGTTGCTTGGCATCGTGGGCATTATGTCCTATTCCAAGTTGTCACAGAGTGAAGATCCACCGTTTACCTTTAAAGTCATGGTGGTACAGACCTATTGGCCGGGAGCAACGGCCAAGGAAGTCTCGACGCTGGTGACCGACCGCATTGAAAAAGAATTAATGACCACCGGGCAATATGACCGCATCATGGCCTATTCGCGGCCAGGTGAATCGTTGGTGACCTTTGTTGCCAAAGACAGTTTGCCTTCGAGCGCCATTCCTGATGTCTGGTATAACGTGCGTAAAAAGGTCAATGATATTCGCTCACAATTGCCGAGTGGTGTACAAGGGCCGTTCTTTAATGATGAGTTTGGCGATACCTTCGGTAACATCTATGTGCTGACAGGTAAAGACTTTGACTATGCGGTGATGAAAGAATATGCCGACCGTTTGCAGCTGCAATTGCAACGGGTCAAAGATGTAAGCAAGGTCAATCTGGTGGGGCTGCAAGATCAGAAAATCTGGGTTGAGCTATCAAACACCAAAGCGGCACAGTTAGGTGTGCCCGTTACTGCCATTCAGGAGGCGATTCAAAAGCAAAATGATATGGCGGGTGCAGGTTTCTTCGAAACGGGCACAGACCGGATTCAAATTCGGGTCAGTGGGCATTTACACAGTGTTGATGATCTGAAAAAAATGCCGTTGCTGGTGGGGAATAAAACCATTCAACTGGGGGATGTGGCAGAGGTTTATCGCGGTTTTAGTGAACCTGCGCAACCGCGCATGCGTTTTATGGGTGAAAACGGTATCGGGATTGCGGTCTCGATGCGTAAAGGCGGGGACATTATTGCGCTCGGTAAAAATCTGGAAACCGAATTCAACCGCCTGCAAAAAAGCTTACCTTTGGGCATGAAGCTGCAAAAAGTTTCGGATCAACCCGTTGCAGTACAACGCAGTATTCACGAGTTCTTAAAAGTTCTGGCCGAAGCCGTGATTATTGTTTTATTGGTGAGTTTCTTCTCGCTCGGTTTCCGTACTGGTTTGGTGGTGGCGCTGTCTATTCCACTGGTACTGGCCATGACCTTTGCAGGCATGAATCTGTTTGATGTCGGGCTGCATAAGATTTCACTGGGAGCATTGATTCTGGCACTGGGGCTGCTGGTTGATGATGCCATTATCGCCGTGGAAATGATGGCGATTAAAATGGAACAAGGCTACAGCCGGCTGAAAGCTGCGGGTTTTGCTTGGCAAACCACCGCTTTCCCGATGTTAACGGGGACGTTAATTACGGCTGCCGGATTTTTGCCGATTGCCACGGCGCAATCTGGGACGGGAGAATATACTCGTTCTATTTTCCAAGTGGTGACAATTGCGCTGATTGTGTCATGGATCGCTGCAGTGTTATTTGTACCGTATTTGGGTGAAAAATTATTGCCTGACTTCAGCAAACAGAAGCAACAAGCAGCATGGTACTTACGCTTGTGGGCAAGATTGCGCAAGCAACCTGCACCTGTAGTGGAAGCACATGGTCAGCATCATGACCCGTATCAGTCCAGATTTTATCAATCTTTTCGCCGTGTGGTGGAAATTTGTATTAGCTATCGTAAAACCGTGATTGCCGTGACAGTCGGGCTCTTTGTGCTGTCGGTCGCGATGTTTAAATTGGTGCCACAACAGTTCTTCCCGCCATCGAATCGGGCTGAAATTTTGGTGGATTTAAAACTGGAAGAAGGTGCATCACTGACCGCCACGGAACAGGCCGTGCATAAGGTGGAACAGTTCCTGTCTAAACAAAAAGGTATTGATAACTATGTGGCCTATGTCGGTACTGGGTCTCCGCGTTTCTATTTGCCTTTAGATCAGCAATTGCCGCAAGCCAGTTTTGCCCAGTTTGTGGTATTGGCTTCGTCGTTGGACGATCGTGATGAAATTCGCCGCTCTCTGGACAAACAGATTAAGCAGTTGTTGCCTCAAGTACGGACTCGCGTGTCTTTATTGGAAAATGGCCCCCCAGTCGGTTATCCATTGCAGTATCGTGTCTCTGGTGAAGATTTGGGGACGGTGCGTCAATGGGCGCAGAAAGTGGCTAAAGTGCTGAGTGAAGACCCGAATACCACCAATGTACATCTGGATTGGGGTGAGCCGAGCAAAATTATTGCCATTGAAATTGACCAAGACCGTGCACGTCAAATGGGCGTTTCCAGTGTCGATTTGGCCAATTTCCTCAATGCTTCGGTTACGGGTGCGGTGATGAATCAATATCGTGAAAAGCGTGAATTGATTGAAATCCGTTTGCGTGGTGATAAATCTGAACGCGTCGAAGTGGCCTCTTTAGCCAGTTTGGCCGTGCCAACCAGTAAGGGCACCACCGTACCTTTGGCTCAAATTGCCACAATCGAACCCCGTTTTGAAGAGGGTTTGATCTGGCACCGCAATCGTTTGCCGACCATTACTGTTCGTGCTGATATTCGGACTCATTTACAACCCGCCACGGTGGTACAGCAGCTGGCTGATCAGATGCAGACTTTACGTGCCGATTTACCAAGCGGTTATCTGCTTGAAGTGGGGGGCACGGTCGAGGAGTCAGCCAAAGGACAAAACTCGGTCAATGCGGGTATGCCCTTATTTTTGGCTGTGGTGATGACCTTATTGATGATTCAATTGCGCAGTATGTCGCGCGCGACCATTGTGTTGCTGACAGCGCCTTTGGGATTGATTGGTGTGGTGGCGTTCCTGTTACTGTTGAATAAGCCCTTTGGTTTCGTGGCAATGCTGGGTACGATTGCATTGTCAGGCATGATTATGCGTAACTCGCTGATCTTGATTGATCAGATCGAGCAAGACATTCAGGCTGGGCATCAACCGTGGGAAGCGGTGATTGGTGCAACCATGCGTCGTTTCCGTCCCATTGTGTTGACTGCACTGGCTGCGGTGCTGGCCATGATCCCGTTATCACGCAGTATTTTCTTCGGTCCGATGGCGGTTGCAATTATGGGTGGCTTGATTGTTGCGACCTTATTAACCCTATTTTTCCTGCCCGCACTGTACGCAGCATGGTTTAAGGTCAAAAAAACAACACAACTATCGTAATTATTTTGTGAATAAAGGTGCGAAACATTGAAAATTTCAATATAGTAGCACCTATATTTTAAGACCAAAAAATAATTGAATTTCATAGTATGGCAAATTTTGCCTAGTGCTGTGAATGAGGTGATATAGAGCATGGGGCAAGACAGTATTGAACAGCATCGCCGCTATGTGGCGATTTCTTATGTGTTCATGTTTCTTGCATTATTTACAATCGTGTTTGCTGCGTTTGCATACCTGTTAGCACGAAAAGTTGCGATTGTGGATAATGCCGAAGTATGGATACATGCGCATGCACTCTGGATTATGCGTAATGTGCTGTTATTTCTGGTGATGGCGTTCTTTGCAGCTCTATGGTTTATTCCACTGTTCTTTTTCGCATGGAACAGCATCCTCTGGGTCACCGCAATGACGGTTGCCGGTGTGGTGTTTAGTTCGATTGCATGGTTGTTTTTATTGAATGCATGGTTAAAAGGTATTGCCAAGTATTTCAAAAATAAAGCAGTTTTTTAATTTTCTGCTTTTTTATTGCAATAGACCTTGTAAATTTATCGTACAGTCCCTATTAAGGCTCTGTTGACTTTTTTATTTCTTAAGTCGACAGAGCCTATTTGTTTTTTAGATTTAAATAAATTCCGTGAGGAGCATCGCCAACCATGGCTAAACGTGATTATTATGAGGTTTTAGGCGTTTCGAAAACCGCAAGTGATGATGAGATCAAAAAAGCCTATCGTAAGTTGGCGATGAAGTATCATCCAGACCGTAACCCGGACAACGCAGAAGCAGAAGAAAAGTTCAAAGAAGCGGCAGAAGCGTATGAAGTGCTGTCTGATGAAGAAAAGCGCAGCATGTATGACCGCGCTGGACATAGTGCCTTTGAAGGCGGCTTTGGCGGCGCAGGTGGTGGCTTCGGCGGTTTTAGCGCAGAAGACATTTTCAGTCAGTTTGGCGATATTTTTGGTGGTGCATTTGGTGGCGGTGGCCGTCAGCAACAACGTCAACGCCGTGGTTCAGACCTCCGTTATGTGATGGAACTGACGCTTGAAGAAGCGGTCAAAGGGGTGAAAAAAACCATTACCTTTACTGCACCAGCACCATGTGAAACCTGTGATGGTAAGGGATCTAAAAATCCGAATGATGTTGAAACCTGTCGTACCTGTCATGGTGCGGGTCAAGTGCGCATGCAACAAGGTTTCTTCTCGGTTCAGCAGACCTGTAGCACCTGTCGTGGTCAAGGTAAAATCATCAAGAACCCATGCACTAGCTGTCATGGTTCAGGCGTTTCAGACCGTCAGCAAACCCTTGAAGTCACTATTCCTGCAGGCGTAGACAATGGTGACCGCGTACGCTTAACCGGTAAAGGTGAAGCGATTCGTGATGGTCAAGCCGGTGATTTATACGTTGAAGTGGTGGTTCGTGAACACGAAGTCTTCCAACGTGATGGTGCAGATCTGTATATGGACGTGCCAGTCAGCATTGCAGATGCAGCTTTAGGGAAAGAAATTGAAATTCCGACCCTTGATGGTCGTGTCAGCTTAAAAATTCCTGAAGGAACGCAAACTGGTAAGTTATTCCGCCTACGTGGTAAGGGTGTTCGCCCTGTACGTAGCAGTATGGTTGGGGATTTACTCTGCCGTATCGTAGTGGAAACGCCTGTGAACTTAAACAGTCGCCAACGTGAATTGTTAAAAGAACTGCAAGCGTCTTTTGATGGTGATGGTCATGCTGCATCGCCAAAGAAAAAATCATTCTTTGACCGCCTATTTGATTAATTGACATCAATAAAAAACCTGCTGCGGCAGGTTTTTTTATGGGAAATTTTTAGCGCAGCCAAAGAGTTTTGCTATAGTAGCTCAATTGTTTAAATAAAAGACTGGGAAAAATTATGTCAACTTCTCCACGCATTGGAATCTTGGGTGCAGGCGGACGCATGGGACGCATTCTGATTCAGGCGGTACAACAAGCAGGCTATCAACTGGCAGCAGCTGTTGAACGTCCTGAAAGCAGCTTGGTGGGTGCGGATGCAGGTGAGCTTGCAGGGATCGGTAACATCGGTGTCAAGATCGTGGGAAGTTTGAGTGAGGTTCTAAAAGATTGTGATGTGGTGATTGATTTCACGGCACCTGTGGCCACTGAACAGCACTTGAAGTTATGCCGTGAAGCGGGCGTGGCTATGGTGATTGGGACTACGGGCATGTCAGATGAACAAAAGGCATTCTTGGACGAAACCGCAACCCAGACCCCTGTGGTGTATGCCGCCAACTATTCGGTCGGCGTCAATGTCTCGATTAAATTATTGGAACTGGCTGCAAAAGTGTTTGGCGATACGGTGGATATTGAAATCATTGAAGCGCACCACCGTCATAAAGTCGATGCACCTTCTGGTACTGCATTTATGATGGGCGAGGCGATTGCGGATACCTTAGGTCGTAATTTAAAAGAAGTGGCGGTGTATGGTCGTGAAGGCTATACCGGCCCTCGTGATCGTCAAACCATTGGTTTTGAAACCATCCGTGGTGGCGATATTGTCGGTGAACATACGGTGATGTTTATTGGTGAAGGTGAGCGTGTTGAAGTCACGCACAAAGCCACCAACCGTATGAACTTTGCTTCAGGTGCAGTCCGTGCAGCAGCATGGGTGGTGGGCCGAGAAGCAGGTAAATATGATATGAAAGATGTACTAGGCTTTAACGAGATTGAAGTATAAAACGCTACGATTTGCTACTATAAAAGCGCTTGTTGAGCTTGGTTTCCAGTTAGAGTGAGACAGGCGCTTACCATCATTAAAACAATTGAGCATGACATGAATAAAAAACATATTGTTCTTGCTACACTGCTAAGCGTGACCAGCTGGGCTGCAAGTGCTGCGACAGACACTGCCAAACTGAGTTTAAACCGTAATAATATTAAAGTCTGGACGTATCAGGCCGAAAATAATCCGATTATTCAATATAAAGCTGAAACCACCTTTGATGTGCCTTTAGAACGCGCTGTCGCTGTGGTCTTGGATGTTGAGCGTACCCCACAATGGGTACCTTATGTCGGTAAAGTGCAGATGCTATCTCGAGATGATAAAAAGGGTGAGTTTACCCTGTATATGGTGCTGGATTTCCCTTTTCCTTTAAAAGACCGCGATGTGGTGATTAAAGGAAAAATGAGCAAAAATGCAGATGGCAGTATCAGTATCAAAAATAATGCCATTCAGAATAACTACCCTGAGCAGCCTGATGTGGTGCGTTTAACCAAGTATGCAGGCGATTGGACTTTCCAGAAACTCGCCAATAATAAAGTGAAAGTCATCACCAATGGTTATGCCGATCCTGCGGGTTCGATTCCATTGAGCTTTGTGAATATGTTTGTGCAGCAGCAGCCCTATCAAATGCTGATGAAGATGAAAAAAGAAGTCAATAATCCGATCTATGCGCAACCGAAATTACCGGATGTATTAAAATAAAACAAAGCCTGATTTTAATCAGGCTTTGTTTTATTTAGGGAAGATTAAGCTTGCGGACATTGTTGTAATTGCGCACTGGATTTGGCCGCCAGTTTGATTTGAATCAGGACCAAGATCAGACCGATACTTGCCAACACAGCGCCAATCATCGAGACTGCTGCGTAGTTCAAGCCGAGACTTAACACCGCGCCGCCTACAGCTGCACCAATGGCATTGCCGAGGTTAAAGGCGCCGATATTGATTGAAGAGGCAAGACCAGAGGCCTCATGCGCAACTGACATCACTCGCATTTGTAATGGCGGAACGATGGCGAAGGCTGCAGCTCCCCAGATCACTAAAGCAAACGCTGCCCCCAGTTGTGTTTGAGCAAGGATTGGGAAAATCAGCATTAAACTCATCAGCAACAGCAGGAAGCCAATCAGGGTTTTGTTCACGGATACATCCGCAAACTTGCCACCGAAATGGTTACCGATTGAGAAACCAATCCCGATCAAGACCAACATCAGGGTGATAAAGGTCGGTGAAGCATGAGTGAACTCCACCAGACTTGGCGCGATATAGGTGTACAAGGTAAACATGGCTGAGGCACCAAACACCGTGGTCAGTAATGCCAAAACGACAGGCAGGCGAGTCAGAACTTTGAGTTCCATTTTCACATTCGGTTTTTGACCCACAGCACCGACGGGTAGGGCTTTCCAGAGTGCCAGCATGGTAATGACCCCGAGCACAGAAATGGCAAGGAAAGACATGCGCCAGCCAATATTTTGTCCCACCCATGTTGCCAGTGGTACGCCACCAATATTGGCGATGGTGAGCCCCATAAACATGCTGGCCACCGCACTGGCCTGTTTATTTGCCGGAACAACACTAGCAGCCACCACAGAACCAATCCCGAAGAAGGCACCGTGATTCAGACTGGTAATCAGGCGAGCGCCCATCAAACTCATATAGTTGGGTGCAAAGGCTGCGATCAGGTTACCAAGGGTGAAGATTGCCATGAGCAGAATCAGGGCATTCCGACGGGCAAAGCCACCAAACCATAAGGTCATGATCGGTGCACCAAGCATCACGCCGAGCGCATAACCCGTAATCAGCATGCCTGCACTTGGGATCGACACCCCAAGATCATTGGCAATATTGGGTAATAGCCCCATTGGAGAGAACTCTGTTGTGCCAATGGCAAATGCACCAATGGCCAAGGCCAGCAACGGAAGGTTGAGGCGGCTGCTCATGTTATTGGTCCCATTCAGGTGCAAAAGGTTCAGGACTCACTTCTCGACCATTACGTTCCAGTTGAGCGATCAGCTGCATTTCCTCTGCACTTAAAATTAAGTCTTGTGCTTTTAAGTTGCTGATCAGGTTTTCGCGTTTTGTGGATGATGGAATCACAGCAAAACCGTTTTGTAAGGCCCAAGCCAATGCCACTTGTGCGGTGGTTGCCTGATGTTGTGCTGCAATCTCCGATAAGGTTGGATCATGTAGTACTTTGCCATAGGCCAGTGTCATATATGAGGTCACATCAATATTTTGTTCACCTAAAAAATTGACCAAGGTGCGGTTTTGTAAATACGGGCTTAACTCAATTTGGTTGGTGGCAATGTGTTCTACACCAATGCTGTCAATCGCTTGCTGAGTCAAAGCAATATTGAAATTCGAGATACCAATTTGTTTGGTCAAACCTTGTTGTTTCGCTTCTAATAGCAACTGCATCACACTAGGAATAGACACACCGAGTTGTGGCGCAGGCCAGTGGATCAAGGTGAGATCAACAGCATCGGTACGAAGTTTTTGTAAGCTGTCTTTTAAGCTGGGAATGAATTTGTCTTCAGCAAAGTTATCGACCCAGATTTTTGTGGTGAGGAACATATCTTGACGAGCGACGCCACTTTCAGCAATGGCTTGGCCAACCGCAGCTTCGTTTTCATAAACCTGTGCAGTATCAATGGCACGGTAACCCACATCTAGTGCCGTTTTAACTGAATCAATCACTACTTGATCTTTAAGACGGAAAGTACCTAAACCGAATTGAGGGATACGCATATTTTTCACCTAATCTTTTTTCATGCTCTAAAGAGCTGTTTTGTGGATGGCTGTTATTTTGCGATGATTATTGTTGCTAAAAAATAGAGGAATTTGCAAAATACAGTTGACTAAATATCAATAATTGAGAGGGTGGCAATGAAGTCTACGGTAGAAGAACTACTTGCTTTTATGACCATTGTCGATACAGGCTCATTTATTGCTGCAGCTGAACGATTGGGACAGACCGCATCGGGGCTGAGTCGTTCACTCAGTCGTTTAGAATCCAAGCTCGAAGTGACCTTGCTGGAGCGCACCACGCGCAAATTAAAACTTACCCAAGAGGGTCAGCAGTTTCTACAACATGCCCGTAAAATTCTCAGTGATCTGAATGCGGCCGAAGAAGCATTACAAAAATCAGATCAAGATACTTCGGGGGTGATTCGGATTGACTCAGCCACACCGTTTATTCTGCATGTGATTACGCCATTGGTACACAAGTTTCGGCAGTGCTATCCCAATATTGAGGTCGAGCTGAATAGCAATGATTTGGTGATTGATCTGCTGGAACATAAAACCGATGTGGCGTTTCGTTTTGGTGAATTACATGATTCCAGCCTGCACGCCAAATTGGTGTGTAAAAGCCGGATTTATATCGTTGCCAGTCCTGAATATCTAAAGCGTAAGGGGAGGCCTTTACAGCCTCAGGCATTGCCTGAACATGATCTGATAGGTTTTACCCGTCCGACTTATATCAACACTTGGCCGATTAAAATTGAGGGTGAATATTTTCAGGCACAACCCAAAGTCAGAGCCTCAAGCGGTGAAACCGTGCGACAACTCTGTTTACGTGGGCAGGGGATTGCCCGACTGTCTGAATTTGAGATTTGGCAGGACATTAAACAAGGGCGCCTTGAGGCATTGTTTGAGGACCAGATTGAACATTCTTATCAAAGCATCCATGCGGTGTATTATCAGCAAGAGCACTTGCCGAAACGGGTCCGTTTATTTATTGAGTTTTTGACTGAGCAACTAAGTCAGGGCTTCTCGGTTTGCCAATAGCTTCATTTTGCAGTTGTACATTCAGCACCGGAATTGACGGTCCTGCTTTTTGGATCACTGACACCACAATATGTTGCTGCTGTAGCTTACATTCAAGTTCGACCGTTGGCAGAAATGTGCTTGAGAGCATTATGCCATTTTCATTGGGCTTTTTATAGGTGAGTTTGATGATCTGAGCGTGTGCTGGGGCTGTAGCTTGTTCCATTTTCCATAATTCATAGGTCGGTTGGTTCTGAATTTGCAGATAGCCCTGTGAGAGTGATTTACACACTTGTTGTTGCTGATAGGTGGCTTGTTCGGTGAAATGGCAGCCTGTAAATAAAATGGCACTTAATATAAATAAAATATTATTTTTCATAATCTTATCCTTTGGCTGTTGATTTTTATAGCTTAACGGTGTTGTATAAACCAATACAGATACAGAAATTTATAAAAAAGCAGTACAGAGATGACTTTCCAATATCAACGTTTAGCAGAACAGCTGGCGCATAAAATTTACCAGCATGAATTACAGCCCCAACAAAAGTTAAGTTCTTTAAGGGAATTTGCACGTCAGCAAAGCATTAGTTTGAGTACTGCCCAGCAATGCTATGAACTGCTAGAAGCCAAGGGACTGATCTATGTAAAAGCCAAATCAGGCTATTTCGTTAATTCGAGACAATATCAAAGTGCTGTTCCTGATAGCCCGCAGTTTGAATCCAAAGCTCGGCGGGTTTCAAATTTAGATTTGCAAAATCAGATTCAGACCGCTTCAATTCAACACAATTTAACGCCTTTGGGGGCAATTCAATTGTCTCCTCATTTGATTCCTGTGGATGGTCTACGTCGTTCTCTGCAACGTGCCCTCAAACACTGCCAACCTGAAGATTTTTTATATTGTAATAAACAGGGACATCAACATCTGCGCCAAGCTTTGTCCGATCATTGGCGTGAAGATGGGATTTATGTGGCGACAGAAGATATTTTTATTAGCAATGGCTGTATGCCCGCTTTATCGCTGTTGATTCAACAGATCAGTCAAGAAGGCGACAGTATTTTGCTTCCAACTCCGACCTTTAATGGTCAGTTGCAAATGTTGGCCAGCCTGAAGCGCAACATTATCGAAATTCCTGCCGATCATCGTGGTATTGATCTGGAACGTTTAGAGTTTTTTATGCAGCAGGGCAGTGCCAAGCTGTGTTTGCTTACCGCCAATTTCCAGAACCCATTGGGCTACTGTCTCAGCAATGAACAGAAACAGCAGATCGCGCGACTGGCACAGAAATATCAATGCTTTATTTTGGAGGATGATATTTATGGCGAATGTAGCTTCCAAAAAGAACGGCCTTTGCCAGTGCGTTATTGGGATCAGGAAGGCTATGTCATCTGGTGTGGTTCGGTCTCTAAATCATTATCAACAGCCTATCGAGTAGGATGGTTCTGTTTAGGGCGACAGTTACAGCATTTACGTCCTCAGCTTTTGGCCAATAATGTCGGTGTGAATACACCACTACAGTTGGGCTTGGCAGATTTTATTTACAGTCGTGGTTATCGGGAGCATCTGGATCGCTTAAGACCCAAGTTGATGCAGCAGGTGGAACAGTATCGAGCCTATATTCTAGAGTGCTTCCACGGTATTCCGATTGCGCTGAGCCAGTCACAAGGTGGCTATGCCTTATGGATGCAACTACCAGAAAGTACTACGGGTTTGGAGCTCTATTATATGGCGCAAGCACAGGGGATCAATATTGTACCTGGCGAGGTGTTTGGCGAAGACCGTCGTTATCAGCATTTTATTCGATTAAATGCAGGCCATGCATTAACGGCAGAAATCCGTCATGCCATTCAAAAGTTAGCGCAGTGGACACGGGCCAGTTTGAGTTCATTAGAGCATTAAGGTCCAGTCGACCATCAGAATGAAAGAGGGATAAAAACAATGCAACCTACAATTGCTGAGAAAAGAAAAATATTTCGTGACCTGCATCAGACAGGCTGTTTTGTGTTGCCTAATCCATGGGATGCGGGCAGTGCAAAAATGTTGCAGCAACTCGGTTATCACGCCTTGGCAACAAGCAGTGCGGGTTATGCTTGGTCGTGTGGCAAGACCGATGGGCAGTTGTCACGCGCAGAGGTACTGACTCATCTGCGCACTCTGGTTCAATCAACCGACCTGCCGGTAAATGCAGATTTTGAAAGTGGTTTTGCCGAGACCATTGAGGGCGTGTTTGAAAGCGTCAACATGGCAATCGCAACGGGTGTTGCGGGTATTTCGATTGAAGACTCGACCGGCAATATGGAACAACCCTTACGAGAGCTTGAGGATGCGGTTGCGCGGATAGCTGCCGCACGTCAAGCGATTGATGCAAGTGGTGAAGATGTGATGCTGATCGGACGCGCTGAAAACTTCTTTGTTGGTGTTCCTGATCTAGAGGATACCCTTACGCGACTGAAAGCCTATGCTGCTGCGGGTGCAGATTGTCTTTATGCGCCTGGTATCAAAACAGCTGAACAGATTGTTGCGGTGGTGCAAGCTGTGGCCCCCAAGCCCGTCAATGTTCTGATCGCTTGGGACAGTGAACTGAGTGTGCAAACACTGGCATCCTTAGGCGTTCGACGAATCAGTGTCGGGAGTGCATTGGCGCGGACGGCATGGAACAGTTTTATTCAGGCAGCCAGCTCGATTGCGGAAACAGGCCGTTTTAACTGTTTTGCAGAGAATATCTCTGGGGCGGAACTGAATAAAAGATTGGGCTAATATCCGTCAAGCGATTGGTGCATTGACGGACCATAACGAAATCAGCTGAATTAATCGAAATCGGCTTTGAGCACGATACGATAACGGGCTTGCCCTGAATGGAGTCGTTCAATGGCTGCATTCAGTTGTGACATTGGGAACAACTCAATTTGTGGGGCAATGTTTTTTCGTGCCGCAAACTGTAAAAGTTGGCGCAGTGCTAACGGTGAGCCCGTTGGTGATGAGGTGACAGATTTAGCGCCGCCCATGATTGCACCCACGGAAACAGGGATCGGTTCTAAAGTTACACCAAGGAAATGGAGACGACCTTTTGGTGCAAGGGTATTCAGATAGGCTTGCCAGTTCAAGGTCACATTGACAGTGCTGAGTAATAAATCAAATTTGCCACGTTGTGCCTTGATGGCTTGTGCATCGCGACTATTCACCACATGATCAGCGCCCATGGCTTTGAGTTCTTCAGTTTTGTCTGGACTCGAACTAAAGGCGGTAATTTCACAGCCCCATGCTTTCAGCAATTTAATCGCAATATGACCGAGACCACCAATACCGATCACGCCGACATGATGCGTGGCTTGAATTTTATGTTTGAGCAAAGGATCAAAGACCGTAATACCACCACACAGCAGTGGACCTGCACTTTCAGGATCTAAGTCCTCAGGTAGGGGAATGACCCACTGCCAGCCTGCACGGACTTTATCGGCAAAGCCACCAGCATGACCCACAATGGTCGAGATCTTTCCGCCCGTACAGAGCACCTGATTGCCACCGATACACGGATCGCAAGCTTGGCAGGTTTCTGCAGTCCAGCCAATACCGACGCGTTGACCGAGCTTAAGCCCCTTGGCTTCTGACCCCAGTGCAATGATGGTACCAATGATCTCATGACCTGCAACAGCAGGGTAAACCGAGGATTGCCATTCATTATTGATGACGGAAAGATCAGAATGACACAGTCCGCAATATTCGACTTTGACTTCAACCTGATGGGCTGCTAACTCACCCGCGTCAAATTGGTAGGGTACCAGTGGCTCACCTGCCTGCATTGCAGCATAAGCTCGAACTTGATTTTGACTCATGACAACTCCCATTCAAGGAAAATCGATGAAGATTGGTTATTTAAACTGACAACTATTTTCATGGTCATTGACCATGCCGACCGCTTGCATAAAGGCGTAGCAGGTGGTGGGACCTACAAATTTAAAGCCACGTTTTTTTAAGGTTTTGGATAATTTCTGGCTGATCTCGGTCTGGGCAGGCGCATCACGATAATTGACCACATCATTATTTGGGGTTTGATGATCGACAAAACTCCATAGCCAAGCAGGAACATCGTCAACGTCATCTTTGAGTTTCAGCCAAGCAATGGCATTATCCCGAATGGCTTTGAGTTTCCCGAGATGACGGATTAAACCGGCATCGCTGAGTTTGAGTTCGAGTTGATCATCGGTGAGTGCTGCAACTTCGGCAATCGGATGTTGAAAGAAATGTTTACGGTAATGTTCACGTTTTTTCAACACCGTGATCCATGATAAACCCGCTTGTTGCCCTTCCAGACAGAGCATCTCAAATAGGTGTGTTTCATCATGTTGTGGCTTGCCCCATTCTTGATCATGGTAAGCCATATAGAGAGGATCATCGGAGCACCAGCCACAGCGTTGAGTTGTCATATTTGATGCTCCTTGTTGTTATTAGAACAGAGTGAATTAGAGTTTGAATATCACCCATTCATTTGGGCGAGTATCCCAATAATACAATTCTGCGCTGTTTAAATCAGCAAATTTAAGCCAAAAGTCTTTACCTGATTTATCGGCAAAACCGGTACTGATCAGCAAGGCATCTTCAGTAATTTCCATGATCCAACCCTGATAGCTGGTACCATTGATGATGATCTTTTGCTGATTTCCAGACTCTGCAAATTCAACCAGACGTTCAATCAATGCTTCTGACATTGTAGCTTCCTAACGTAAATACGGGTATGGGTTGACTGCACCACGCCCTTTGCCATTTAAATAAATACCGTAATGTAAATGCGGAGCGGTATAGCGGGCATTACCTGTATTTCCCACATAACCGATCAGATCACCTTTGCGGACATAATCTCCGACATTGAGACCACGTTTATGCCCGTCCAGATGTGCATAATAGTGCCAAGATCCTGAGGGTCCCATGATCCAGATGACTTTGCCACCTAAATTATTATTACGTAAATCAGCAACTAAGCCTTCGGTTGCACTATACACTTTCGTACCACGTGCTGCCATGATATCTATGCCTTCATGACTACGGCCTTGACTGCGGGCAGCGCCCCAAGTGTCGCGTAATTCGTTTCGACTTACACCTTTAACTGGCACAGGCAGGCGGCTGTCTAAACGCATCATTTTGAGTTTATTCACCTGTTCATTTGGCAAAGGTGTTGGTTTTTTTGGGGCCGTGGTACATGCTGAAATTAAAACGATCAACACACCAAGAACCGTATAGGATATCGAATGACGCACACAAACTCCTTGCGTTTGAATGACAGCGTTTCGGGCATCAGGCCTGCTGTTTTGCTGTCATCAATTTTTTCATGGCTGTGGGAATGCCTTTGGCAATCGCGGTTTCTGGACTCAGCCATATGCCATTTAATTCGATACTGAGTTGTTCTTTTTGATCGTGTTCCACGTGGAACAGTTTCTCATGCAGTAACCAAGTAAAGTGGGTGAAGCTATGGCTAATCTGCAAAGATGATACTTGAGCTTGGAGTTTAAAGTGCTGTTCGATCTGTTGTAATTCGGTTGCCTGCTCAATAATCGGTAGGCAATACAAGCCACCCCAGAGACCCTGTGCTTCGCGTTGCTGCCACAACCATTCATTACCTGACTGGATCAGGAGGACATTCGCCGTTTTCACAGGAACAGGTTTCTTGGCTTTCTTGAATGGAAGTTCCTGTTCTAAACCTTGTTGATAGGCCTGACAATGTTGCTGCATGGGACAATATAAACATAGTGGCTTTTTCGGGGTGCATACCGTTGCACCCAAGTCCATAATTGCTTGGGTATAATCATGATTGCGCTCTTTTGGGCAGAGATCTTCCGCAATTTGCCAGAGTGCCCGTTCATGTTGGGGCTTCGATAGATCATCCTCGATGGCAAGAAAACGAGCCAATACACGTTTCACGTTGCCATCCATAATCACACCATACTGGCGCAAGCCCAGTGACATGAGCGCCCCAGCCGTGGAACGTCCAATGCCCGGTAATTCGATCCATTGCTCTAGCGTTTCAGGGAAGTGACCTTGTTGGCTAACAATGCCTGCTGCTTTGTGCAGATTGCGTGCACGGGCGTAGTAACCGAGACCTGCCCAATAGGGCGCGACATCATCCCAACTGGCTTGACCTAAGGTTTCGACGGTTGGGAAGCGTTCAATAAAACGATCAAAATACTGTAATACGGTTTTGACTTGCGTCTGTTGCAGCATGATTTCTGAGACCCATACTTTGTAGGGATCATCGGCCACTTGCCACGGGAGGTCGTGACGACCATGTTGGTCGAACCATGTAAGCAGTGCATCAGAAAATGAGAAATCAGGCATGAATCAGG
The DNA here is from genome assembly GCF_000876115.1 of Acinetobacter sp. NBRC 110496. Lineage (NCBI taxonomy): Bacteria > Pseudomonadati > Pseudomonadota > Gammaproteobacteria > Moraxellales > Moraxellaceae > Acinetobacter > Acinetobacter sp. NBRC 110496. Next base: position 150,285 of record NZ_BBTF01000004.1, on the reverse strand, counting down.
ACAGTAAAAAGCAGAGGCGTAGTATAGCCGAAATAGGTTTTTTTAGGCGTTAAAATTCTATTGGAACATCAACGAGATGCAGGTCGTCAAAGACATAGTGTGAAATTCGATGAGAACTTGGCAAGACTCCGTTAAGTTTGCACTGCCCAATTGAAAGCAGAGCAAGGCAGCCAAACAGGCGACATCCATGTCGCCTTGCACAAGTAGACGTTGTCTAGGATTTAAACAAACTATATTTTTTCTCAATTCCGTCCTGATTGGGTTCTTAGAGATAGTTTTTTAAATCACTTTAAATGTTTATCTAACAGCTCATACATCGCTTCAAGACTTTGACGCTCTGCTTCTGCGTTATAGCCTAAGTCAACATTATTGGCTTTGGCACGTTCATCTGCGAGTGGATTGCTAAAACCATGTTTGGCATCTTCAAAAATAATGACTTCATGATCCACTGCGGCATGATGCATTTCCTCACGGAAGCTTGCGACATTGTCCAAGGTAACCATGCTGTCGAGTTCGCCATGTAGAACTAAAATCTCGGCTTTGACTTTGCCTTTTTCAGCAGGGGCTTTTGGACTTAAGATGGCATGGAAGGTGGCAACGGCTTTGATGTCTGCCCCCGCACGCGCTAAATCGAGCACCACTTTGCCGCCATAGCAAAACCCAACTGCTGCGAGTTGATCTGCTTTGACCTCTGGTTGAGCCGCTAAAGCCGCTAAGCCTGCTTGAGCGCGATCAACGATGGTATCTGCATGCTCAAAAGTCTGATTCATCCATTCGGATGCTTGTGGAACAGCGGTCGTTACTTTCTTGTCACCATACATATCAATCGCGAGGGCAGCAAAACCATGCGCTGCAAGCTCACGAGCACGTTGTTCGGTATATTCATTACGGCCCCACCATTCAGGTGCAACAATCACACCTGCAACAGGTTGATCAATTGCAGGGACTGCAAAATAGCCAATGAGACGTTGACCATCTGGTGCGGTATATTCGATTTCACGTGTGTTAATCGGGAAGCTCATTCTATAATCCTGATCTGTATTTTTAAAATGTATTGATTAAAGCATAAAAAAGAAAAATTGATGACATCATCACCGTAAAAGTGTTGCTGTCATTGGGAGGGTTTAGACATAAAAAAAGAAGAATGCGGAGATTCTTCTTTTTCTTCTTGAGTGCTATTCAGCCTCTAGACTTTGCCTCTGGATAAGAAACCGACGATTGCTAAAATCACGGCAACCACCAGTAAAATAACGGCAAAATCTTTAGATAAACCTGCCACGCCACCAAAGCCTAATAAGCTAGCAATGAGTGCGATTACAGCAAAAATAATGGCCCAACGAAACATGTCGTGTCCTCCTATTTTTTCGTTATTTTTTTACTATAGCGCGTGTTTTTTGCACAAAATGTGGTGTTTATGTGGTTTAAATGTTCAATTCTTAAAGAGATGTTCAAGCAATTAAGACAGATTGGGCAAGCAGCTCCTCGATGAATGCTATAATCAAAAACTCATTTAAAAATTGAAACAACTGGTATGTCCATCGAACTACGTCCTAATTTCTGGAAACAATATTCACTTGATCAGCTGAGCAATGCTGAATGGGAAGCATTGTGCGATGGCTGTGGTTTATGTTGCTTAGTCAAGCTTGAGGATGAGGAAACGGCAGAGGTGGCTTATACCAAAGTGTCTTGCAAGTTACTCGACTGTAAAACGGCGCGTTGCTCGGATTATGCCAATCGCCAGCAACAGGTTCCTGATTGTATCCAGTTGACCCCAGAGCGTCTTGCAACGATCTCATGGTTACCGCCGAGTTGTGCTTATCGCCGTTTAAGTGAAGGTAAGAATCTACCCTCATGGCATTATCTCAATACGGGCTCGCGTCAAAGTGTGATTAAGGCCAAAAAATCTGCAGCTGGGCGTTGTATTTCAGAAGTGGAGGTTGATGAGGAGCAGATTGAAGACTACATCGTCCGGTGGATACGTTGATTTTTGCAGGCAATGGATAAGTCGTGCTGATCATAAACACAACACTTTTACAGTATTTTTATTGATTAAACTCCCTAAGATAAATTTTATAAAGAGGGAGAGAAGCAATGAATAAACTGTTAATGACACCTTTGCTCTGTAGTAGCTTTTTATTTTTGTTGGCCTGTGGTCCAAACAATACCAATTCAAAACCGTCTGAAAATAATACCGCTCAGCAAAGCTCACCCCAGACACTCAAGCAGACCTATCAACTTGAATCCGTCACTGGCTTAAATGAGCCTTGGGCAATTGCAATTTTGCCCGATCAGCGTTTACTCATTACTGAGCGCAAGGGACAATTAAAACTCTTTGATCCAAAAACCAAAACCAGTCTGAATGTTTCAGGTGTACCTAAGGTTAGCTACGGTGGCCAGGGGGGCTTGGGGGATGTGGTCCTGCATCCTGATTTTCGCAACAATCATCGGCTTTATTTGAGTTACGCCACTCAAGGACAAGCAGGGTATGGGGCGATGATCTCAACTGCAAGATTGGACTTATCCAATCCTCAGCAACCGAAACTTACGGATTTAAAAGCAATCTGGCAGCAAGTACCGAAGGTTTCTGGACAGGGACATTATGGACATCGAATGTTATTTGGTGCTGATGGCAAACTGTGGGTCAGTTCGGGCGAGCGGCAAAAATTTGATCCCGCCCAAGATTTAAAAAGTAATTTGGGCAAAATTCTACGTTTAAATGAGGATGGAACCGCTGCTGAGGGTAATCCTTTTGCTGCACAAGGTGGGGTCACTGCGGAAATCTGGTCACTGGGTCACCGTAATCCGCTCGGTATGGCATTTGATGAACAAGGACAGCTGTGGGTGGTTGAAATGGGTCCCAAAGGCGGTGACGAGCTGAATCTGATTCTGAAAGGGGCCAATTATGGCTATCCAAAAGTTTCGAATGGTGATCATTATTCGGGTTTACCGATTCCTGATCATAATACTCGTCCTGAGTTTAAAGCCCCTGAAATTGATTGGACGCCAGTGATTTCACCTTCCAGTTTGATCATTTATTCAGGTCAGCAGTTTCCTTTATGGCAACATAAGGCGCTCATTGGCGGTCTCTCCTCTAAGGCAATTGTGGTTGTCGATCTAAAATCTCGACCTGTGCAAGAGGTACAACGACTTGAGATGCAACAGCGCATTCGAGGATTACAACAGGCACAGGATGGTTCGATCTGGGTAATCGAGGATGGCCCTGAAGCCAGACTACTCAAGTTGAGTGCAAAATAAAAGTGAATGGATAGTGAATGGAAAATGATGAACTTGAATGATATCTCTAAGACCTCGAAACAGCTGTTGTTCATGACGGGCTTGGTGTGTGCTAGCTCAATGTTATGGGCACACCCGTTGAATGAGCAACAGGTAAAAGCCATCGTGGATCAGCAATTTAAGCCTTTGTTGGCACAGTATAACATCCCTGGTATGGCGGTTGCTGTGACCCTGAATGGGCAACATTATTTTATCAATTATGGGCTGGCCTCTAAACAAAGCCAGCAAGCTGTCAGCAACAATACCTTATTTGAACTGGGTTCAGTGAGTAAGACCTTTAATGCTACTTTGGCAAGTTATGCCCAAGCACAAGGGCAGTTGTCTTTGTCTGATCACCCTGCCAAGTATTTTCCTGAACTGAAAAATACTGCCGTGGATCGTGCCACCCTGTTGAATCTTGGGACCTATACTGCAGGTGGTTTTCCATTGCAGTTTCCCGATCAGGTGGTTCAACAGCAGGATATGATTCAGTATTTCCAAAGCTGGAAACCAAAAACCGGCATAGGCGCTGCTCGCCAATATTCCAATCCAAGTATTGGTTTGATGGGCTATGTCACGGCGCGGGCAATGAAAAAACCCTATGCAGAGCTGCTTGAAAAAACACTGTTTCCGCAGCTCGGTTTGACCCAAAGTTTTATACAGGTGCCTGAACAACAGATGCCACAATATGCATGGGGATATAAAGCCGATCAAGCCCTGCGTGTTTCACCGGGAATGTTGGATGCGGAAGCGTATGGTGTGAAAAGTAGCAGTGCCGATATGCTGAGATTTCTGGATGTACAAATCAATCCACAACACTTGAAACAGCCGTTACGCAAAGCGATTGAAAATACACATGTCGGTTATTTTAAAGTGGGTGCCATGACGCAAGGTTTGGGTTGGGAGCAATATGCTTATCCTGTTAAGCTAGAGACGTTATTGCAGGGTAATTCAAGCAAAATGGCGTTAGCAAGCCATCCAGCAATTGCAATTAAACGGCCAAAGATTGCCCCAGCCGCCACCTATTTTAATAAAACAGGTTCAAGTAACGGTTTTGGCGCCTATGCTGCATTTATTCCAGAACAAAAAATTGGAATTGTGATGTTGGCCAATACCAACTTTCCGAATGAAGCACGGATTCAGGCCAGTTATACGGTTGTACAACAGCTGCTTCAAACCAATACTGCGCAATAGAATGTCGCAGCGATTGCAGATTCAAATTGTAGATTTGGGTCAGACACAATAGACTAGGGTAAAAGATCATAAAGCCAGTGATGATGTCAGATACGCATATTCCTTTACCTGAACGTTTACGTCCACGTGACTTGTCCGAAATTATCGGACAAGATCATTTGCTGGGTGAACATGCTCCTTTACGCCAGATGATTGATCAGGGGCATTTGCCTTCAATCATCTTCTGGGGCCCACCAGGGGTAGGCAAGACCACGATCGCATTGTTATTGGCTCAAGCGGTGGATCGTCCTTTTATCAGCTTGTCTGCGTTAAATACGGGGGTAAAAGAGCTGCGTGAGGTGATTGCGGAGAGTGGTGATCTGTTAACCCCAGTGGTCTTTATTGATGAAATCCATCGCTTCAATAAATCGCAACAAGATGCGCTGCTGAATGCGGTAGAGAAAGGCAAAATCACGCTGATTGGCGCAACCACCGAGAATCCATCCTTTGAAGTCAACAGCGCGCTGTTGTCGCGCTGTCAGGTTTATACCTTAAACAATTTGAGTGCTGAAGCAATTCAAACGCTACTTAATAAGGCGATTCAAAACGATAAGTTTTTAAAAGAGCGTTTTATTCAGATCGAAGAATACGATGCGTTGGTGCAATTCGCTGCGGGTGACGCACGTAAGGCACTTAATCTGATTGATCTGATTGCCAGTACTTTTGAGCCTGATGTCGAAAATATCGTGACCAATGCGATTGTGGTCAAAGTGGCGCAGCAAAATATTGCACGCTATGACAAATCGGGTGAGCAGCATTATGATCTGGTTTCGGCCTTTATCAAATCGATTCGCGGCAGTGATCCAGATGCAACGCTATACTGGATGGCACGCATGTTAAAAGGTGGTGAAGATCCGGTCTTTATTGCACGTCGGATGTTGATTGCCGCCTCAGAAGATATTGGCAATTCCAACCCGAATGCCTTATTGCTGGCGGGAGAATGCTTCCGTTCAGTGCAGGCGGTAGGCATGCCTGAAGCACGGATTATTTTGGGTCAATGTGCCGTGTATCTGGCCACCAGTCCGAAAAGTAATAGCACCTACCTCGCGATTAATAAAGCGCTGGAGCTGGCTGAGAAAACGGCAAATCTGCCTGTGCCATTACACTTACGCAATGCCCCGACCAAGTTGATGAAGCAACAAGGCTATGGGGTCGATTATCTGTATCCGCATAACTATCCAGAGCATTTTGTTCTGCAAGAATATTTGCCACCTGAATTACGTGGTACCAAGTTGTATGAACGCGCCTTAAACAAACGTGAAGTTGAAGGTGAGCGTTTGCAACAACGACGCTGGCAGCAGGAACAGCAACAGCAGTAGTAAGGATTCAACTCGAATCCTTACGGGTCATTTACAGCTTTCCAAAGCAAGTTTTTGAGTGAAAGCGGAATTTTGCTTTGGTTTAAACGTCTATTTGTATAAAAATGAACGCAAAAAAAGCAACACTGATTGGACTGGTGGCCATCTTTTTATGGAGCTTGATCGTTGCCTTGATCAAGGATGTCAGCAGTCATTTTGGTGCAGTCGGTGGCGCGGCCTTAGTCTATACATTGGCTTCAATTTTTCTGTTGTGCTCAGTGGGTTGGACCCGCCTGAAAAGCTTTCCCAAAGCTTATTTAATTTGGGGCAGTATTTTATTTGTTGCCTATGAGCTTTGTCTGTCACTGTCGATTGGTTATAGCAGTAATAATCGACAAGCCATTGAGGTGGGCATGGTCAATTATTTATGGCCCACCTTTACCATGGTCGCTGCGATTTTGTTTAACCAACAGAAAGCCAATTTTCTGATCATTCCTGGTTTTGCCATTTCTTTGCTGGGGATTGGCTGGGTGTTGGGAGGCGAGCAGGGCTTTGACTTGGCAGGCATGTTGCAAAACATACAGCAGAATCCGCTTAGCTATGGTCTTGCCTTTATTGGAACCTTGCTATGGGCGGCTTATTGTACGCTCACAGCGAGAATTGCGAAGGGTGTAAATGGCATCACCTTATTTTTTATGCTGGTTGCCATCGTACTTTGGATTAAATATCTGTTGATGGGGGGCGGAAGTTTTGATTTCGACGGGTCATCTTCGCTTTCTTTGTTGTTTGCTGCGGCTGCGATGGGTTTTGGCTATGCTGCATGGAATGTTGGGATTCTGCATGGCAATGTGACTTTGTTGGCTGGAGCTTCTTATTTTATTCCTGTTTTTTCAGCTCTTTGTTCAGCAATTTTACTGAGTACCCCATTGACGCTTTCATTCTGGTCAGGTGCCTTGATGGTCTGTTTAGGCTCAATTTTATGCTGGATTTCGACACGGGCGCAGCGCTAAAGGCTGGGTGGCTTGATGCCGTATTTGAGATGCGTCGCTACAGTCACTGTATTTTTGTAAGTGCCCTCTAGACACTGCCGATAAAAGGTCGCATCATCATTCGCTTATCAAGGATGATCAAGCTCCACCATGACCACAAACAAAATTAATGCCGCGGAAAGTATCCGAGGCTTGGCATGTCTCGCCGTTGTGTTGTCACATATCTCACTGACTTTTTTCCCGCAGCTGCATAATTTTGATGTCAGTAGGGTGCCGCAATATGATTTTTTTGCGCAGCTCCATCATTCTCCTCTGGCATTCTTTTATTCGGGTACAGGGGCGGTTTTTGTCTTTTTTGTTTTAAGTGGATTTGTACTGAGTTTATCCAGTTTTAAGAAGCAAAATAGTGCAGCACAGTTGAAAACATCCTTAATTAAGCGCTACCCACGTTTGGCCATTCCGACCTTTGTCTCTTGTGTGATTGCTTATCTGGTGTGTTTTGTCCCTGTTGATGTGTCTCATGTTTCAGAATGGGGTGCAGCGTTAGCCAATCCACATCCACAACTGAGCACAGCACTTTATGAAGGCAGTATCGGTGCATTCTTATTTGGGGATTCTAGCTATAACTGGGTGCTGTGGACCATGCAAATTGAGTTACTTGGGTCACTGGTCATTTATCTTGCCTGTTATTTTTATGGCAAGTTGCCCATTCTCTGTGGTCTGTTTTTGATCTTGAGTGTGATTACTGCTTATCTGATTTCGCAAACGGTATTCCTTGGCATCCTGAGTTTTATTTTGGGGATGGGACTGTTTCTGTATGCCGTAGAGCTGAGTACCGTCGTTTCGGTTGTGCTGTTTATATTGGGCTTATATTTATGTGGTGCGCATAACAGTAGTGCCAGCTATCAGTTTTTTACCCGATTTCTAGGTGAACAAACTTACGACTACCTCAACTTTGTCGGTGGTTTTTGTATTGTGTATGCGGTGCTTAAAGGTCAATGGCTCGCCCAATTTTTTGATCGAACCGTTTGGGTGTTTTTAGGTAAGATCTCATTTTCAATTTATCTGATCCACTTAGCGGTGCTGTATGCTTTGGGCATTCCATTGTTTAATTTCCTCTACGTACAAGGTGGCTTGTCCTATCTCAATGCGGGATTACTGGCGAGTTTAGTGATTATGTTGCTGAGCATTCTTTTGGCACAACCTTATAGCCGTTATGTCGATGATGCCGCGATTAAAATCTCGAATAAGCTGGCAAAAATGTTTTAACTGCTAAGCTATGCCGTCGCTATCCGTTGGCTTGCGGCATATTGAAAAATTGAACAAACATTACAAAAATCATCAGGCAATGCTTTCTATTGTCGCCAGAATCAGTTTTAATCAAAAAACACATAATAAAAATATGGGTTTTAATATATGAACCGTACTCATCTCAAACACTTTAGCCTATTCACTTCGATTTCGGTGGCGATAGCAGGCTGCGCAAGCACAGCAGTACCCGTCACAGCAACAGAACAGCTGTTTTATGGCGGACCGATTCTCACTATGTCGGGCGATGCACCTGAATATGCAGAAGCTATCTTGGTCAAAGATGGAAAGATTCGTTTTGTCGGGTCTAAGCAGCAGGCGGTACGCTTGGCGGATCGGAAAGTTCAGTCGATTGATTTAAAAAATAAAACCTTATTACCGAGCTTTATTGATGCGCATAGTCATGTGAATATGGTCGGTTTCCATCAAATGGTCGCCAATCTCTACCCGATGCCTGATGGGCAGGTTTCAGATATCAATTCTCTGGTGAATGTATTGACGCAATGGAAAGCTCAGAATCCAGCTGTGATTAAAACTATGGGCGGCTGGATTCTGGGTAATGGTTATGATGATGCGCAATTGACCGAGCAACGCCATCCGACGGCAACCGATCTAGACCGGGTCTCCAAAGATCAACCTGTGATGATCTTGCATCAATCGGGGCATTTGGCTTCGGTCAATCATAAAGCACTGGAATTACTGAAGATCGATCAACATACCCCAAATCCAGCGGGTGGGGTGATTCGCCGTGAAGCAGGTTCAAATGTGCCGAATGGTGTATTGGAAGAATCGGCTTTATTTACTGCAATTGGCTCAATTTTTAAAGATGTACCCCCTGCGGTGATGTTTCAGATTGCAGAAAAAGGCATTGATGCCTATGTAAAAAATGGTTTTACCACGGTACAAGAAGGGCGGGCTGATCAGGGTACTACGGAAATGTGGCACGCTTTAGCCAAGCAGAATCGGCTGCCAATTGATGTGGTCTCTTATCCCGATATCACCACCAGTCAAGACTATATGCTTAAGCAAGGCAGTAGCCATCAGTATGATCATCATTTCCGTATTGGCGGAGTCAAAATTAGCTTAGATGGCTCACCTCAGGGGAAGACCGCTTGGCTGACACAACCCTATTTAGTTCCACCTGAAGGTAAAGATAAGACTTACAGAGGCTATCCTGCGATTAGTAATGATCAACAGGTCAAGGACTATATCAATTTAGCCTTTAAGCAAGGCTGGCAAGTACTGGCCCATGCCAATGGTGACGCAGCCATTGATCAGTTTATTGGGGCGGTAAAAGATGCCACCGCAAAACAAGGCAAGGCAGATCGCCGCAGTGTACTGATCCATTCGCAGACCATTCGGGATGATCAGCTGGATCAGCTCAAAGCACTTGATATTATTCCGTCATTTTTCTCTTTACATACTTTTTATTGGGGGGACTGGCATCGCCAACAAACGCTTGGAGAGACGAGAGCTGCCCGTATTTCGCCAACGGCAACGGCATTCAACAAGCATCTGATCTTTACGGAGCACCATGATGCCCCTGTGGTGCCACCGAGTAGCATGATGATGCTGGACGCCACGGTAAATCGAGTCACACGTACGGATTATGTATTGGGCGCAGATGAAAGAATCAGTCCTTATCTGGCATTAAAATCGATGACAGCTTGGGCGGCGTATCAATATTTTGAAGACCAGACCAAGGGCACATTAACTCAAGGCAAGTTGGCTGACTTGGTCATTCTGAATCAGAACCCGTTGACTGTCCCGAGTCGTGAGATTAAAAACATTAAAGTGCTGGCCACTTATAAAGAAGGCAAACTGATTTATCAGGATTCAAGCCATTAAAAGCATAAAAAAACCGAGCTAAAACGCTCGGTTTTTTATCTCTACCAACGGTAATTGATCTTGCCGTAATAGAACGCGCCATTAAAGCCAAAAGGTGAGAACTGGCTATAAGGCAAGCTTCCCCCAGTCGGTTGGTTGATGTCATATACATCTTTATCAGGATAAACATCGGTAATATTGTCTCCACCAACGGTAAAGTTCCAGTTTTGATATTGGTAAGACAGGGCTAAGTCCAGTAACCATTTGGCTGAGAATTTTTGGTCTTTGGCTTCGCCTGAATTACTAAAGGTTTTAAAACTGCCATAGCGGGTGAGATTGGTATTCACACTGAAATTTCCAAGCTTATAGTCATTCGCTAAACTGAATTTATGTTCAGGGGTACTCGCGGCGAGTAGACCATATTGCTCTCGACGGTCCAATCGGGTCAGATTGATTCCCAACGCATCTAGGATGGCAGGATTGCCATCGACATGAGTGACTTTATTTTTATTGTAGTTATAAGCCAAAGAGCTATTCAGTTCCCCATAAGGCAAGTCCGTCCACTTATAGGTCGCGACTAAATCAACACCGCGGGTGCGGGTATCGCTGGCATTGTTGAAATAACGGATGCTGCTGAAGTTGGTGTTGCTGATGCCATTTGAATTCAGATATTGACGTACTGTATCGCTACTGGCATTGATATTGGAAGACAGGCTAATCCGGTGATCAATGTCGATTTGATACGCATCCAAGGTCACATACAACTGATCTGTCGGCGTTAGTACCACACCCACACTATAGTTTTTTGATTTTTCTGGTTTCAGCTGTTCGGCACCGAGTAATTGTGCCACTTGTGAGGTGGTTGGAAAAGTGCCAGCTTCAACCAACTGACCATTGACCAGTTGGGAGGAGGTCTGAGCAAAGTATTGTTGCGCTAAGCTTGGGGCACGAAAACCTGTAGAGGCACTGCCACGTACTGCAAGCGCAGGATGAATGGCATAGCGTAAAGACAGGGATGCATTATCAGTGTGGCCAAAATCATTGTAATATTCATGGCGATAGGCTGTAGATGCAGACAGTTTTTCAGTTAAATTGGCTTCTAAATCCAGATAAGCCGCATAACTGTCGCGTGACCATTCTCCTGCATCAGCAGCACGAAAACCGGCTAAACCAGAAGAGCCACTTTTATAATAAGAAGCAGGATCACCTGCTTGAATTTGATATTTCTGATTCAGATATTGTGCTCCAAAGGCAACATTCAGTGGGCTGGCGAGTGCTGCGAGATTAAACGCTCGAGAAAGATCGAAATTCACCACGGCTTGAGCATTTTTCAGTGAGCCATTTTGGAAACCAAAAGGTGTGACGGCTCGATCTTTATAGAGATCAACATTGATCGTTTTGGTATCAACATCATAGCGATTCAGACCATAATTGACCGAAGCATCATAATGCCATGCGGACCAATCGCCTTTAATCCCTGCCACCGCGCCAAAATCATCCAGTTGTCCTTGTATGATTGGCAGATAGCCATTTGGATAGAGGGCAGGAATATTATTGGAGGCATTGCTTAAACGATAGAATCCCGCAGTCTCGGCATTACGGTGGCTATAGGTGGCAAAGGAATACAGTTCCGTGTTATCACTAAGATCGTAGCCCAGATTGATGGCTGCTTTGACTTCATCAGAATCTGGATCACCAAAGCGGAAAGTGCGTTGCCCATAGGTGGTTGATCTCGGATCACGCAAGTCAGGCCCTGCGCGATTGGTGGCTTGGCTATCCTGCCATTCCCCTGAAAAAATTGCATAGCCATAATGATTCAGTTGGGTGCCACCTGATGCAAAAGATTGTTTTTGCTCACCATCGCCCTTGTTATAAATACCGTATTTAATCCCGGCTTCGCCATGTTTTGGATTGGATTTCAAAATAATATTAATCACGCCTGCAATCGCATCGGAACCATAGCGAGCTGATGCACCTTCACGGAGTACTTCGACACGGCTAATCGCCGAGATGGGAATGGCATTTAAATCAGTGGGTGCAGAACCTCGACCAATGGTCCCGCCGAGATTGATAAAAGCCCCTGTATGGCGACGTTTGCCATTGACCAAGACCAGCACCTGATCAGGTGCAAGCCCTTTCAGTTGTGCAGGGCGAACCAGCTCGGTTCCATCCACCACCGTTGGGCGTGGAAAGTTAATTGAAGGAATAATCCGTGATAAGGCTGTGCCCAATTCATTGGAACCAGTCCGTTCGGTCAGCTCTTTGGCACTAATCACATCAATCGGCTGTAAGGATTCGGTTTGTGAGCGATTGTTGGCACGGGTTCCTGTCACCACAATCGTCGCGAGTGTTTTGACCTGTTCGGGTTCGATAGGATTGTTTTCAGCTGCATGCAGATTGCTATACAGGGCCAGTAGAATCAGGCTCGTACTGAGACGAAAGGGAAACATTTTGATCTGGGGAGTATTCATGTTGATGTTCTAACTCAAGTTCTGTAAATATTTGTGAACATGGTAGGAGCATCAAAATACTTTCAAAAACAATATAAAAACATAAGGTTAGAACAAAATTTGCAAAGCTGAAAATGATGCTTTTTAAGTAAATGATTTATAGGATATTGATATTTAAAATGAAGTTATTTATTTTTGAATCGGAAATAAAAAAACCAGCCCGAGCGGACTGGTTTTTCTGAAGCAGTAACAGCTTCGTCTAACTTAGATATCGTCTAAGTTAATGCCTAAACGGGCAGCGACTTCTTCATAAGCTTCAACCACACCACCTAAACCTTGGCGGAAACGGTCTTTATCCAGTTTCTTCTTGGTGTCTTTATCCCATAAACGACAACCGTCTGGAGAGAACTCATCACCCAAGACGATACGGTCATGGAATACACCGAATTCAAGTTTGAAATCAACCAGAATCATATTACCTGCATCGAATAATGCCTTGAGCACATCATTCACTTGGTAAGTCAATTCTTTCATTTTTTCCAGTTGTTCAGCTGTTGCCCAGCCCAAAGCAATCGCTTGAGATTCGTTTACCATTGGATCGCCAAGCGCATCATCTTTGAAGAACAATTCAAAGGTTGGCGGTGTTAATTCTTTACCTTCCTCAACGCCTAAACGACGGCACAGTGAACCTGCTGCATAGTTACGAATCACGCATTCCACAGGGATCATGTGTAGCTTTTTCACCAGCACTTCAGTCGGAGAAAGCAGTTTTTCGAAATGCGTTTCGATACCCGCAGCAGCCAATTTGTCCATGATGAAGGCGTTAAAACGGTTGTTGACCTTGCCCTTACGATCGAGTTGCTCAATTTTTTCGCCATTGAATGCTGAAGCATCATCACGAAAGACCAAAATCAGGTGATCAGCGTTATCTGTCTCGTATACAGATTTAGCTTTACCAGTATAGAGCAAGGTTTGTTTTAACATGGAGGAACCTTTTGAAAAAAAATGCCTAGTAAACGACTAGGCTGGCCAATTTTGGTAAATCTGGGTTAACACTTCAGTCGCAACCGCTGGGTCTGCGAACGTGGTATCAGGTTTGAAGAGGGCAATGGTATTGCTTGAGCCTACCGCAGACAGCTTCAACACGTAGTTCTGATCATTCACCTTAATCGTTGCTTCATAGCCATGATCTGCTTGCGAGATGACTTTATAGTTGAGGCTGCTCGCGGTGGCAAAGGCATATTGCCACGCAGTCGCCGTTGGACCTTCTACTTTCAGTAATGGATTTTTGTTGCCATCCATGACCAGTTGTGGACGCCCCAAGCTGGTTACTGTCGCTTCAGTGCTATTGCTTGCAGTTTGCATTGACTCTGGACGAGGTAATGCATAACGGTTGCCAGTTTTATTTTCAAATGTTGGCGCATGTTGAATCGCAAGTGGGTCAACCGTTGGTGCTGGATACAATGGCGTGAATGGTCTTACCGTTGCATTCTCAGGGAATTTGAGAGGTTCAAGCGCTTGCGCTTTTTTATAATCTAAAGAATGATTATTGAGGGCAAAACGACCACAACCAGCCAAACTTAAAGCTGAAATGACAAGGACAACACCAAGACGTAATTGCATCATAAATTGCTCGTATTAAATAATGCCCGCAGTTTTTAAATCTGTGCGGAGCGGTTCACGATATTGTTCTGCGAGAGCGGTTAAAGGCAGGCGTAGACCTGTACTAATGTATCCCATCTCATGCAATGCCCATTTCACAGGAATTGGGTTTGATTCGCAAAACAAAATATTGTGTAGATTTGCAATTTGTTGATTCAAACTTTGTGCTTTGGCTTGATCGCCAGCTAAGGCTGCTTCACAAACTTCGCTCATTTGTTTTGGTGCAACATTGGCGGTAACCGAAATATTACCTTTCGCGCCCAGTAAAATCAGTTCCCAAGCAGTTTCATCATCGCCTGAATACACTGCAATTTTACCTTTTAAACCTTCGATGAGGGCTTGACCACGGGGTACATCACCTGTTGCATCTTTAATCCCAACAATGTTTTTAACATCGGCAAGACGAATCACGGTTTCATTTTGCATGTCAACGCCAGTACGGCCTGGAACATTATAAAGAATTTGTGGAATATCAACGGCTTCAGCAATCGCTTTATAGTGTTGATATAAGCCTTCTTGTGTGGGTTTATTATAATATGGCGTAACGAGTAATGCGGCATCTGCACCGAGTTCTTTAGCTGCTTTGGTCAGTTCAATTGCTTCGTGAGTTGAGTTTGCACCTGTACCCGCGATAATTGGAATGCGTTTATTGGCTACACGAATCACTTCTTTGATGACTTGTGTGTGTTCTTCCATGCTTAATGTAGATGCTTCGCCCGTTGTGCCAACAGCAACAATACTATGTGTACCTTGTTGGATGTGCCACTCAACGAGCTTCTCAAGGCTCTTCCAATCTACGCGACCATCTTCAAACATAGGGGTGACGAGTGCGACAATTGAGCCTTGAATATTCGGTGCTAGCTGAGTCATTTTAAAAAACTATCCTATTTTCCCATCCGAGATTGAATTAGTTGAAACGAAATATTGGATGGTTGCAGTATTTTGATTCGCCACTCAATAATGAATCCGATTGAATGACAATTATGCAAATTATGACTGATCGGCGGCATAAGAACAATATGCTTTAGTCAAACAGCTGAAAACTTTCATTCATCTTTAAGCTGAATGATTTTCATCTTATGAAAAGTTTAGATCGGGTTGGCTAGTCAGATGAGGTGAGGCAGGGTATTGTACTCAGGAGTGATCTGGATTGAATAATGAGATGCAAACTGATTCAAAACACAGTGCCTTAATTGTGGTCGATGTGCAAAATGGCTTTACCCCAGGTGGAAACTTGGCAGTCACGGATGCAGATCAGATTATCCCTGTGATTAACCAGCTGGCGCAACAGTTTGATACGGTGATCCTGACGCAGGACTGGCATCCTGATCAGCATATCTCCTTTGCCGATAATCATGTCGATAAACGAGCTTTTGAGACCATCGAGTTGCCTTACGGAACTCAGGTCTTGTGGCCAAAGCATTGTGTACAGGGGACACAGGATGCTGAATTTCATCCCAACCTGAATATTCCAACCGCACAGCTGATTATCCGTAAAGGCTTTCATGTGGAGATCGATAGCTACTCTGCTTTTATGGAAGCGGACCGCAAAACTCCGACAGGTCTCCAAGGCTATTTAAAAGAACATCAAATTGATACGGTCTATATTGTCGGGATTGCCACGGATTTTTGTGTCGCATGGACGGCACTGGATGCTGCACAGATGGGATTCACAACCTATGTCATTGAAGATGCCTGTAAAGCCATTGATTTGAATGGTTCACTGCAACAGGCGTGGCAACAGATGTTGGAGCAAGGGGTGCAGCGGATTCAATCGGCTGCTATTTTGCCATAAACTTGAGCTGTCTGATCTAAAGACGCTAAACTTCGAAAGCTGATGCATGAACATCAGTGAAATTATGCCTTAAACCTGAATTGAGCGTTTTATGACCGTTGAACTTGATGATTTTGATCAAAAAATTATCCATCATTTACAGATGAATGGGCGCTTGGCCAATCAGGAACTTGCTGAGTTGGTCGGACTATCGACCTCTCAATGTTCACGCCGCCGTGTTCAGCTTGAACAGAAGAAAATTATCACGGGCTATTATGCGCAAATCGCATTGAGTGCTGATCCGGCACCGATTATGGGGATTATTGAGGTGAAATTGCAGAATTATAGTGATGCAACCCATGATCGCTTTGTTGAATTTCTGATGCATGAGCCGGCAGTCAAAGATATTCATAAACTGACAGGCAGCTATGATTTTGCATTGAAAGTTGCAGTTAAAAATCTCGATGAAATGGTCAAGCTGATTGGTATCCTGTCTTCCAAAAATTTTGGAGTGAGTAATCTCAATACTTCGATTGTGCTGGAAAAATTAAAAGAAAATGGTATCGGAATTAAATAGCACCCTATCTTGCTCGACTTAGAGGCAATGAAAAATAATACAGGAGGTCGTTAACGGGCGGAGTGTATTTGAAAGGGATTATTTTGAATATAAATTGCATTTATGGCAAAAATATAAGAATAAATTGCGAAATTTAAATAAAAATGATCAAATATGTCATGTCTTTCCTTGAAAGACATCTCTCCCTTCTGCTGTTCTGTTTTTGAGTTATGCCTTATGAATACCGAGCAAAATGTATCTCTGGTAAGTCCAGTCGTGTCTGTCATCGACCAACATTCCAAGGTTGAAGATGCATTGGCCATGTTGACAGGGACATTTATCCTTTCTTTTGCGATGATCTTATTAAAACAAGCAGGCATCATGAGTGGAGGGACGGCTGGTCTATCTTTGTTATTGCATTACATCACAGACCTCAAATTTGGCATGCTGTTTTTCCTGATCAATATCCCATTCTATTATTTTGCCTATAAAAAGATGGGTGTTGCACTGGTGGTGAAAACCTTTATTGCCGTGACATTGCTGGCGGGCTTTAGTGAGCTTATTCCACAGTTTTTTCATCTTTCAGACGTCAATCCAATTTATGCCACCATTTTTGCCAATGTATTGATGGGGGTGAGCTTTCTGATTTTATTTAGACATCGCTCAAGCTTAGGGGGCATTAATTTGCTGGCCTTGTATTTACAGGAACGTTTTAACATTCCAGCAGGTAAAGTTCAGTTAGGGCTGGATATCGCAATCTTGTCCACGTCATTGTTATTTGTGGACTGGAAGCTGATCTTGATTTCGATTTTGGGTGTGATTATTTTGAATTCGATTATTTTACTGAATCATAAAACCACGCGCTATGTGGCATAAAATCATTGTCTTATTATTATAATGAATTGAAAAATATAAAAATAGAAGAAGGGCGAACCCTTCTTCTATTTCAAGGTTTATTCTACGGTCACGCTCTTGGCAAGGTTACGAGGCTGATCCACATCCGTTCCACGTAATACAGCAACATGATAAGAAAGCAACTGCACAGGAATACTGTAGACAATAGGTGCTAACCATTCATTGACTGCTGGGACGTGTACGACATGTTGGCGGTCTTTGCCATGAATGCCGCTGTTTTCATCTGCAAAGATAAACAACTCACCACCACGTGCCTGTACTTCTTCCATGTTGGATTTAAGTTTATCCAGCATATCGTCATGAGGTGCCAAGATCACTACAGGCATATCATTGTCGACTAATGCCAATGGACCATGTTTGAGTTCACCTGCGGCATAGCCTTCAGCATGAATGTACGAAATTTCTTTTAGTTTCAATGCACCTTCAAGTGCAATCGGGAAATTCGTACCACGACCCAAGAATAAGCAATGATTTTTTTCAACAAATAATGCCGACAGGCGAAGAATTTCAGTATCACCTTGTAAGGTATCTAAAATGATTTTCGGGCAGTGCCATAATGCAGTTGCAATTTCTGTAAGCTGGTCAGCAGACAAACGTTGTTTTACTTGACCCACTTTCAGGATTAATAACATCAATGCGGCAAGCTGAGTGGTAAAGGCTTTGGTTGATGCCACGCCAATTTCCGGCCCTGCCAGTGTCAGCAAGTGATAATTTGTTTCACGAACCATGGATGAGGTTGCAACGTTACAAATCGTCATGGTGCTGATGTCAATGTTGTTGGCTTTGGCACGTTTTTGTGTTTCACGTAATGCCGCTAAGGTATCGGCAGTTTCACCTGATTGCGAAATACAGATATATAAGGTGTTGGCAACGATCACTGGGTTGCGATAGCGGAATTCACTTGCAATTTCAACTTGGCAAGGTACGCCAATCAAGGCTTCAAACCAGTATTTGGCAATCATTCCCGCATGGTAGCTGGTCCCACAGGCAATGATTTGGACTTGTTGAATTTTTGCAAAATCAGCATTGGCATGATTGAGAAAATCGTCACGTAAGTTGTTGCCATTGAGTGCTTGGGAAATCGTCTGCTGAATGGCTTCAGGTTGCTCATAAATTTCTTTGAGCATGAAGTGCTTATATTCACCTTTAGACGCATTGCTCACCGTTGCATCCAATTCTTTCACTGGGCGTTCAACCGCTTCACCATTGACAAAAACCTCAATGCTGGTACGAGTTAAACGTGCAATATCGCCTTCTTCCAAGTACACAAAGCGATTGGTCACTGGCAATAAAGCCAATTGGTCTGAACTGATAAAGTTTTCACCAATCCCCACGCCAATGACGAGTGGTGAACCTTCACGCACAGTAATCAGCTCATCAGGATGGGCGGTATGAATAATACCAAGCGCATAAGCCCCTCTAAGACGAGGGGTGATGTTTTGAACCGCTTCCAGTAGGCTATCGGTTTGCTGCAATGCATGATGAACAAGATGCGCAACCACTTCGGTATCGGTTTGCGATGTAAATACATAGCCCAATGCTTGTAATTCATCTTTCAGTTCTTGGTAATTTTCAATAATCCCGTTATGAACCACGGCCACATTACCCGAAACATGCGGGTGCGCATTGTTTTCGGTTGGTTTACCATGTGTTGCCCAACGGGTATGTGCAATACCGACATTTCCCGTTAAATTTTGTTCTGATACCGCTTCAGCCAAGTTGGCGACTTTGCCAACACGACGTTCACGTAAGATATTTTGATTATTCAGTAAGGCCAAACCAGCAGAGTCATAGCCACGATATTCGAGGCGTTTTAAACCTTCAATCAGAATATCGGTTACACAACGTTCAGCAACGCCACCAACAATACCACACATAATTTTATCCTCTTATTTTTTCAGTTTTTGGGGACGTTGATAATTTGCTTTTTCAAACTGTTTTGATCGTTCGACAGCTAAACTATGGTCAGCCACATCTCGGGTTAAGGTTGATCCCGCACCTGTGGTCGCACCTTGACCAATCTTGATGGGTGCAACCAGTGAGTTATTGGTTCCGATAAACACGTTGTCTTCAATAATCGTACGGTGTTTATTGGCACCATCGTAGTTACAGGTAATGGTACCTGCACCAATATTACAGCCTGCACCAATCTCGGCATCACCTAAATAAGTGAAGTGATTGGCTTTAGAACCAAGACCAATCGTTGAGTTTTTTACTTCAACAAAGTTGCCAATGTGAACATCATTGGCAAGGTTGGCACCTGGGCGTAGGCGAGCGAAAGGGCCGATCTGGGTGTTTTCACCCACTATTGCATTTTCAAAAATGCTATAAGCCTGAACTTTGGTACCCGCAGCAATACGGGTATTCTTTAAAATACAGCCTGCACCAAGATGTACGTTATCGCCAAGCTCACAGTCACCTTCAATAATGACATTGACATCGATTTGGACATCTTGACCACATTGAAGGCTGCCACGTAAATCAAAACGATTTGGGTCAATCAGGTGAACACCTTGTTGCATTAATTCTTTGGCTTGCTGCTGCTGGAATTGACGTTCTAAGGTTGCAAGTTGTAAACGATCATTGACGCCTTCAACTTCGAATTCAAGCTCTGGTTGAATAGAGGCAATTTCTAAGCCATCTGCAACCGCCATTGCCACAATATCAGTCAGGTAATATTCACCTTGAACGTTATTGTTCGAGAGCTTTGGCAGCCATTGATGCAACTTGGCATTGCTAACACAATAGATTCCCGTATTAATTTCTTGAATCTGACGTTGTTCTTCATTGGCATCTTTATGTTCAACAATGGCTTGGATTTTGCCTGCTTGACGAACGATACGACCATAACCTGTTGGATTTTCGACATTCAGGGTAATCATACCAATCCCCGATTGGCTTGATGCCTCGAGGAGCTGTTCCAGTGTACTTTGACGAACCAAGGGTACATCACCGTATAAAATCAATGAGATACCATCCTGCGGCAACACAGGCAAGGTCATTTGTACAGCATGGCCTGTGCCGAGCTGTTCAGCCTGTTCAACCCATTCAATTTGTTCCGCTGCAAAACTTTGCTTGACCAAATTGCCGCCATGTCCATAAATGGTAATGATGTTTTGGGCATGTAGTTTTTTTGCTGTTTGAATGACATGTCCAAGCAAAGGACGGCCTGCGAGGGGTTGTAATACTTTTGGTAGTTGTGAACGCATTCGCGTTCCTTTCCCTGCTGCAAGAATAATAACAGTTGTTGACATAACTAACTCTAAATGGCTTAAGTCAAAGGTAAGAGTGGAGAATAAAAATACACAGCGCCGCCCAGAGGCCAGCGATGATGTCATCAAGCATGATCCCTAAGCCGCCAGACACTTTTTGGTCTGCCCAACTGATTGGAAATGGCTTCCAGACATCAAATATACGGAATAAAACGAAGCCCGCAATGACCCATGGCCAGTTCATCTGCCCTAAGTAAAGCAAAGGAAGGAGGGTAATTGATTGTCCCGCAAATTCATCCCACACAATACGTCCGTCATCATGCACATTGATGACTTTTGCGGTGTGGCCACAAATATAAATGCCAATTACTGACATTAAAATGACCACCACCAGACTGGCGGACAAGCCAAGATATAACCAGAGGGGAATAAACAGCAGTGCAAAGGCTGAACCAAAGGTTCCCGGTGCTTTTGGGGCTAAGCCAGAACCAAAACCGACACCGCAGAAAACGATGAAACGGTCTAGCCAGCTCATTTGGCTAAAGTGAATGGGAGGCTTATGCAAAGTGTTGGTATCCATGAACATGTAATGGGGTAATTTTGCCCATATACTCAAATAACAATCCAGTTTGTTGGGTAATTTCGCCGATTATTGTAAGCGGAACATCTAATTGTTGTCGCGACAGTTGGTTAAAATTTTGCGGTGATATTGTAAAGCATAATTCGTAATCATCGCCCCCTGCGAGTGCATAATGCCAAGCCTGTTGCAGATCCAGTTGTTTGAGCGATGGATCTAGGGGAAGTTGATCAAGCTGTAGTTTTGCACCGACATGAGAGGCTTTTAAAATATGTCCGAGATCTTGGGCAAGTCCATCTGATACATCAATCATACTTGATGCCAATCCCTTTAGCTGTTGGCCGAGTTGGCAACGTGGTGTTGGGTAATCTAAGCGTCGTTGTAAGGCATGACTCAAATGCTGTAATCCAAAGGCGGCATCACCAATTTGTCCACTGACACAGATATAGTCACCCACCTGAGCGCCTGAACGGGTAATAGCCTGACCTTGTTCAATCCACCCTAAAGCGGTCACACTAATAGTGAGTTGAGTGCTTTGCGTGGTATCTCCACCAATCAGACTCACAGCAAATTGATCGCAGCAATCAAATAAACCCTGACTAAAGCTAGTCAACCAGTCATGATCAATCTTGGGCAGACTAAGCGCCAGTAAAATACTGTGGGGTTTTGCTCCCATTGCCGCCAAATCTGATAAATTGACAGCCACACTTTTCCAGCCAATCGCATGGGCAGCAGTATCTAGGGGGAAATGTCGTCCAGCAACCAGTGTATCTGCGCAGATCACCAATTGTTGTAAAGGAGGGGGGGTAACGATGGCTGAGTCATCGCCGATACCCAAACTCACATCGGAATTGGATGCTCGCTGAAAGTAACGCTCAATAATTGAAAACTCAGCCATGTAACACAAGCCTATTATTTTGCTTGTTGTTTTTCAGCTTCACGAAGCTTCGATGAAAGACGGTCTAATACACCATTGATGTATTTATGACTATCTGCACCACCAAAGTGTTTAGCTAGCTCAATCGCTTCATCAAGTACAACACGGTACGGAACTTCGAGGTGATCTCGGAGTTCATAGGCACCTAATCGTAAAGTGGCAAGTTCTACGCCATCCAGGGCATTTAACTCACGGTCAAGTACAGGGATGAGTAACTCATCTAAAGCTTCATGTTGAGCAACCACTTGAGTGAGTAATTCATGGTAATAGTTAAGGTCAACTTTGTGCATGGCATTTTCAACACGGGTACGTGCTTCAATTTCATGGACTGGGTTATGACTCATTTGCCATTCATAAATCCCTTGTACAGCAAAACGACGTGCTTTGCGTTTCGCTGCATAAGCGGCCTGAAGTGTTTGCGACATGCTTTAAATTGCCTTTAATAAGTTAACCATTTCGATCGCAGTCAATGCAGCTTCGCTACCTTTGTTACCTGCTTTCGTACCAGAACGTTCAATTGCTTGTTCAATGCTGTCTGTGGTTAAGACACCATTGATCACCGGCATTGTGCTTTCAAGTGCAACCACACCTAAACCTTTTGCACATTCGCCTGCAACAAAATCAAAATGTGGTGTGCTACCACGAATCACTGCGCCTAATGCAATGATGGCATCAAATTTATTTGATGCAGCAAGTTTTTTTGCAACGATTGGCAGTTCCCATGCACCAGGTGCATGAATCACGGTAATCGCATCTTCTGCAACACCATGACGTTTTAAGGTGTCGATCGCGCCTTCAAGTAAATGTTCAACCACGAAGCTGTTGAAACGACCGACTAAGATCGCATAACGACCTTCGCTTGCGAGATGTAATAAACCTTCAATTCGGCGAATTGCCATAGCAACCTCGATTATTTTGCTGTGATTTGATCGGCAGTGATGTATTCCACTACCTCTAAATTAAATCCGGATAAGGCATTGAAGCGAAGCGGCGAGCTGAGCAGCTTCATCTTCTCAACACCTAAATCACGTAGAATCTGTGCACCGACACCAATCGTTTGGTATTGATGGGACAATGCTGCATTGGATTTCAGCGGTTTTGGCTGATTTAAGCTATTCAGTGCAGGACCTAAATCTTCCAGATGATCCTGACCAATCCACACCAATACACCACGATCACTTGCTGCAATGGTTTTCATTGCATGATCTAAATTCCAAGCAGACGAACCATCGGCTTTGTTGAGTTTTAATAAGTCACGAATTGGACTGAAACCATGAACACGCACCGTGGTCACCCCTTGCTTTGGATCACCTTTCACTAATGCCACATGAATGTCTGGATTACCGATTTCACGGTATTTATAGAGTTCAAATGCGCCGTATTCGGTTTCAATGCTTTCTTGAGACAAACGTTCAACGGTTTGTTCATTGGTCATGCGGTAATGAATCAGATCCGCAATGGTGCCAATTTTTAAGCCATGTTTCTCTGCAAATACTTCTAAATCAGGACGACGCGCCATGGTGCCGTCATCGTTAATAATTTCACAGATCACAGAGGCAGGTTCTAAACCAGCTAGGCGGGTTAAGTCACATCCTGCTTCGGTATGACCTGCACGGTGCAATACACCGCCGGGTTGTGCCATCAAAGGAAAGATATGGCCGGGTTGTACGATATCACTTGGTTTGGCATGTGCAGCAACCGCAGTGCGAATGGTATGCGCACGTTCAGCGGCTGAGATCCCTGTGCTGATTCCTTCCGCAGCTTCAATGGAGAGCGTAAAGTTGGTCGCGTGTTGTGCGCCATTTTGATCAACCATCAATGGCAAGTTGAGCTGTTTGCAACGATCGCGACTCAGTGTTAGGCAGACCAGTCCGCGTGCATGGGTAATCATGAAGTTAATATCTTCTGGGCGAACATGCGTTGCAGCGATGACTAAGTCACCTTCATTTTCACGATCTTCATCATCCATGAGGATGACCATTTTGCCTGCACGAATATCTGCGACAAGCTCTTCAACACGACTCAGCGGCATTCGCTTTCACCTTTGATGTTGCCTTTTCAGGCACTAGTATTCGATAAATCTGGCATAGTTTACCGCATTTTAAAAAATTTCGCCTGTGCTTCTTTAGCAATAAAAAGACAGGGGCGACAAATTTCAAAGCAACACTTTAGCCTGCAAAGGCATTTTGTGTTGCGCAAATGAGGATTACCCCAGTAGAGCATTAATATTTGGGTGCCGAGAAAAAATACAAGGCTTTGTATTTAGACAAAGCCTTGTATTTTTAATCACTCAACTGTGGAGCTAAAAGAAGTCAAGCCGAGGCTTATTCAAACTCTGTGGAAGCTCTGGTTTTTTTACCCATTAAAATTTCAGTGCGTAAAGTTTGCGCCAGCGTCGCACATTCTTCATTCATGCCGTTAATCATGAAAGCATGGCGGGTCATAATATTGCTCGGGTTAGGCATTGCCACCAATTCATAGTTGTTCTGAATCGTTTTTAGTTGCTCATGGTTTAAATGCAAAGCGGCCTCTTTCGCATGTAAATGCTGTGCCAAACGTTTTGCGGCTTCAAGTGCATCTAATTGCATGGCATCGACAGCACTGGCAACAGCCCCACGGGTTTGCAAGGCAAAACGTTTATCTTCACGATAACGTTTATACAGCACATCGGACAAGAGTTGGAAAACGGCACCGACCATCATCAGACATTCGAGAGCATGGTTTTTTTCCGAGGTGGTGGCCAAGCTTGCACCGTCGGCACTAAATTCTTGTACCACCTGAATTTGGGCAGCATCAATTTGATAATGTTTGGCACATAGATCAATACTTTTATCCAAGAACAGTTGGCACAGTTTGAAATAAGGCACTGAAACAGATTGGTTGACACTGTTGAGCAACTGCTTAGGGTCATAAAACTGGATATTAAGTGCCAAAGCATGATCGTCCAGCGTGACAGACTCAACTGGATTTTTTTCAATGCGGGGTTTGGCTTGGGCTTTTGCCTGTTGTTGCGCTTGGGCAACCAAAGTCACTGCATTCTGTTTTTCAAGTGCGAGTGCTTGGGTTAGGCGTTGAATTTCATGTTTGAGATGATTTTCCTGATTGATTTTTGCAAGGTATTCACTGCGGGTTTGGCGCGCAATAGCACGATAAGCCAACCAAATCAGGCCATGAATAAATAAAGAAACTAAAATAGCCAGCCATTGAGTCCGTAAGATCTCACCAATGCTCGGTTGGATTAAGGTAATTTCAACCGTACCCACTTTCTTTTCATTTTGCAGCGCATCGCGAACAAACACTTCACCCTGACGGGTTTTGGCCATACCGCTGGTCGCAAGGACTTGTTTATTGGCGTCCAAGATGCGAATGGATGCAACACTTGGGTTGGTTGCATAACGATTGGCCACCAATGCCAATGAAACGGTATTGGCCGGTTCCAATTCGGAAAGCGTATCTGCCACTAACTGACTGGTCATCAGCTGGCCTTGGCTGGCGCGATTTTCATTGAGTTGATGTGTCGTTGCAATCACCAATAAAAAGGTATGCAATGCAAAACTTACGATCAGTAGGCTAGCAAATAGCCCTTGGCGAGGCGCATTCAAGTTAAACTTCCAAGGCAAATAGATTCATGGGTTATGTTATGATTCTTACAATAGTTGTCGCTCAACCACGAGTCAATTCATGCGAGAAATCATTCTTATATCCTTTCTAGGACCAGATCAACCGAATCAGTTTACTCGATTAATGCAAGTACTATCCGTACATTCTTTGCAAATACTCGATGTAGGTCAGGCCGTTATCCATAATCAACTTACCCTTGGGATTGTTGTTGCTTCGGATAATGAGACTGCAACTGCATTAGCAATGAAAGAGATTCTGATTTTAGCACATGATATTGGCTTAACTGTGCGATTTAAACCAATCTCCAACGCAGAATATGATCAATGGGTGAGTGAAGGTGGACGAACACGCTATATCGTTACCGCACTGGCGCCTGAACTGACGGCTGCACATTTGCAAGCCGTCACTAAAATTGTTTCAAGTCAAGGTTTTAATATTGAAACGGTCACGCGGTTATCGGGTCGTTTAGAGCTTGATGTTGAAAATCCATTCCCGCGTCGTGCCTGCGTACAATTTGGTCTGAGTGGGCAGATGCTCGATGCACAGGCCATGCGAGCTGCTTGCCTCAGTTTATCGGGTGAACTCAATATTGATGTGGCGGTACAGGAAGATAATGCTTATCGCCGTAATCGTCGTTTAGTTTGCTTTGATATGGACTCTACGCTGATTGAGCAAGAGGTGATTGATGAGCTGGCATTAGAAGCAGGTGTGGGGGCTCAGGTCGCTGAAATCACTGAACGTGCGATGTTGGGTGAGCTTGATTTTCAGCAAAGTTTCCGTGCCCGTGTTGCGTTGCTCAAGGGGCTGGATGCATCGGTTTTGCCTAAAATTGCAGAACGTCTAACGGTGACTGAAGGGGCGGAGCGTCTGATTTCAACGCTGAAAGCATTGGGTTATAAAACCGCAATCCTGTCCGGTGGTTTCCAGTATTTTGCGGAATACTTACAAGCCAAATTGGGAATTGATGAAGTCCATGCCAACATTCTGGATGTCGAAAATGGTGTGGTGACAGGTGAGGTTAAAGGTGCAATTGTAGATGGTGCACGTAAGGCTGAACTCCTGCGTCAATTGGCCGAGAAGATGGGCATTTCACTTGAGCAGGCCATGGCCGTCGGTGATGGTGCCAATGATTTGCCAATGCTCTCAATTGCTGGTTTAGGCGTTGCGTTCCGTGCCAAGCCGCTCGTTCGTCAAAATGCTAATCAAGCCATATCAAGTGTGGGTTTAGATGGTGTTTTGTACTTGTTGGGTATGCATGATAAAGATTTAAATCGCGCTTAAAACCATGATTTACGTTTGAAATCAGGCCGCTTTTTAAAGCGGCCTGATTAATTTTCAGGACGTCACTATTCCGTCATATTTATGTCTAAATGTATAGAAAAACAACGATAAAAAAAATCTGAAAAAAGTTTTTTTAGGGCATAAAACAACGATATTTTTTTGTAATGACACGCCGCAATTGATGCTATATGGAGATTGAGGACTTTTATAATTTTAAAAAATGTAATGACAAAAGCATATTGCGACAGCTTATGTCGTAAGGTTAATTTCAGGCTCTTCTTTTCTAAAAAAAACCCTCCATAATGCATAAAGACGTGAATGCAACACCAAGTACTGTTTGAGATTACAGAACAAAATAGAGGTCTGAACACAATTGCAGACCACCCTTTTTTAGACGGAGGTTTCTATGGAAGC
Source organism: Acinetobacter sp. NBRC 110496 (assembly GCF_000876115.1). NCBI lineage: Bacteria > Pseudomonadati > Pseudomonadota > Gammaproteobacteria > Moraxellales > Moraxellaceae > Acinetobacter > Acinetobacter sp. NBRC 110496. Next base: position 122,958 of record NZ_BBTF01000004.1, on the reverse strand, counting down.
AGCGAATTTCACCATGTTGGTTGGATTTGGCTTAATCGCTGTCGCAATTATTGCTGTTTTCTTTTCTCCTTATCGTCGTTGGTTAGGTTTTATGTTGGCGGGTATGCTGTGCTGGGGACTGTTAGAAGTGGTACGCTTTGGTGCGCAAACCATATTCGATATGTCCGTCGCCTATAGTTATCTGACTGCCTTGAGCCTCGCGATGATGACGGTTACATTTATTCTTTTACGTGAAGATAAACAAGCACAAAAGCAATTGGCAAATCGCCAGTATATTGAACATACACCTGTATATAAGGATGATCAGCAACAATGTTCTAGCCGATAAATCATAATAATTTGAACAGCAAAAAAGGCATGCTCAGCATGCCTTTTTTGTATTAATTTTCTGCAACAAAGCTTTTACAGACAACTCTACAATTGTGCTAGGATACTGTTGTCTTAATTTTCATCATTATACTGTAGGCATAATTGTCATGAAGCTTTCTTCTTTACCTGTGGTTAAGTTACCTATCGTTGATGTCAGCACTGATCCACTTGATTTGTTGGTGGCAGGTTTGGCACTACGGATGAAGCAATTGGCACGTACGAGTCCGAAGTTTATTGAATTGGTTCATGATCGTGAATTTCGTATTCAAATTGGTACAGATTTAGGCTTTGCACGTCAGATTATTGTGAATCACGGCAAAATTGATACCGTTGCAGGCAGTCCACAACAAGCAGATTTCATTTTGCAATTTGCTTCAAGTGAGCAAGGTGTCAAGACTCTAATTAAGGGTGACCCAACTGCATTTATGACGGGGATGCAAGATGGCAGTATCAAAATGGAAGGCGACTTTAGCTTATTGGTTTGGTTTAACCAAGCGGCAAAATTGATTCCACCAAAAGTGCCAAAACCGGTAAAAGAGAAAATTCGTCAAGCACGTGCATTTATTAAAGAAAAAACTGGCAAATAATAAAAGAGCTGTAATAAAAAAACTCCTTCTCGGGAGTTTTTTTATGTTTTGTGATTATTTAACTTCCAGATTAAACGTCACCGGGCCATCATTGATTAAATGAACTTTCATATCGGCCGCAAAAATACCCGTTTGTACCTGATTGAACTGTTGACGGGCATAGTCAACCAGTTGCTCATATAAGGCTTGCGCCTCGGCAGGTAGCATTGCGGGGCCAAAGTCTGGTCGCAAGCCTTTCTGAGTCTGAGCCATCAGCGTAAATTGTGAGACCAGTAGCAGGCCACCATTGGCTTGGCTGAGGTTCCAGCCCATTTTGCCTTGCTCATCATCAAAAATCCGATATTTCAGAATCTTATCAATCAGTTTTTGGCCTTTTTCAAGGTTGTCTTCTTTACCTAAGCCTAAAAACACCAATAGGCCGTGTTGGATCTCACCTGTAGTTTGGCCCTCAACGACAACTTTGGCTTCGAGAACACGTTGAATTAATGCACGCATAGAAAAGTGAAAATCTGTCTTGTAGAGATGCCGCAGTCTAGCAGATTCAGCGGCTTTACATCGAGCTTGAAAAATGAGGGGATTTGCCATGATCTTATTTTTCGATCTATTTTATTAAAATTATCTTTTTTATCTATTGTTAAAATCTTTGTATAGTTGCCGTGCAGGAAAGGTATTTAGATTTTTGGATTTAACAGTATGTTTAAGCGAACATTTTTATTCACAATAATGGCGGCAATGCTCGGCACAGCGTATGCAGCTCCTTTAACAAAAGACAATGGTGCACCTGTTGGTGACAATCAAAACTCAATGACAGCGGGTGCCAATGGTGCAACCTTGTTGCAAGATGTTCAGCTGATTCAGAAGTTGCAACGTTTCGGCCGTGAACGTATCCCTGAGCGTGTGGTGCATGCCCGTGGTACAGGGGTTTATGGTGATTTTGTGGCAACCAAAGATCTTTCTGATCTGACTGTCGCTTCTATGTTTAAAGCGGGAACAACGACCCCCGTATTTGTTCGATTCTCGACCGTGATTCATCCTAAAGGTTCGCCAGAAACCGCGCGTGACCCGCATGGTTTTGCCGTGAAATTCTATACTCAACAGGGGAATTGGGATTTGGTCGGTAATAACCTACCCGTGTTCTTTATCCGTGATGCGATCAAGTTCCCAGACTTTGTCCATGCGATGAAGCCTGATCCGGTCACCAATGTTCAAGATCCAAACCGCATTTTTGATTTCTTAAAGAGTCAGCCGTGGTCGATTAATATGTTGACCTATGTCTATTCCAATTTGGGGACACCAGAAAGTTACCGTACCCTAGATGGTTTTGGCGTACATGCATTTAAGCTTTATAACGATAAAGGTGAATATAAATACGTCAAATTTAACTGGCGTTCGAAGCAAGGCGTGAAAGGTCTGAACTTAGATCAGGTCAAAGAAGTACAAGGTCGTGACTGGAGTCATTTGACCAATGATATGTACAAAACCATTTACGCGGGTAACTATCCAAAATGGGATCTATATATTCAGGTACTTGATCCCAAAGACCTCGATAAATTTGATTTCAACCCATTAGATGCAACCAAAATCTGGCCGAATGATCTAGTGCCTGAAGTTAGAGTCGGAACCTTGACCCTGAATCGTATGCCAAAGAACTTCTTCCAGGAAACTGAGCAATCCGCGTTTGCTCCAGGCAATTTGATCCCGGGTATTGAGCCATCGGAAGATCGTTTACTGCAAGGTCGTATCTTCTCTTACTCAGATACACAGTTATATCGTCTAGGCGCGAATCATCAGCAAATTCCTGTAAATCGCCCTCGTGTAGCGGTGAATAACAATAATCAGGAAGGGGCGATGAACATGGGACAGACTGAGTCGCATGTCAACTATGAGCCAAGTACGATTGAACCAAAGCCTTCAACTGAGATTGCACGTGCGGTTGCTACACCTTTACAAGGAACAGTGATGCAGCATGCGATTCAAAAACAGCAGCCATTTAAACAGGCGGGCGAGTTATATCGGAGTTATTCGGTAACGGAAAAGAATGACTTGATTCGTAACCTGACTGCGGATTTAGGGCAAGTCAAAGATATGGAAACCAAGACCATCATGCTGTCTTACTTCTATAAGGCAGACGCGGACTATGGAACGCGTTTAGCCAAGTCACTCAATGTTAACCTTAAAAATGTGCAGGCCAAAGCAGCACAATTGCAAGACCAATAATACGTTGAGTATGTGGTAACAGGTGCCGTTATTGTTACCCCCAGCAAGTCCTGTAACCTCAATCGCCTTTCCTGCACCTAGGGTGAGTGTTACAGGCACTCCTTTTTAAATTCAGAGGATGTTGTGATGATTGGTTTAAGAGCGACAGTCTGTGCAATTTGTATCGTGTGCAGTAGTTTATCCATCTCGAGTTATGCGAACCCAGCATCGACTGCAGTAAACGGTTCAGATGAGGTGGTTGAGCTGTTCTTTTCAGCAGCAAAAGTTGGCAATACTGAAGTTTTACAAGAATTTTTAAAGCATGGCTTTCCAGTTGATATCCAAGATCACTCAGGTTACACCGCATTGATGATGGCGAGTTATTACGGACAGAAAGAGGCGGTTCAGCTGTTACTGGATCAAAATGCCAATCGCTGTATTCGAGATAAGCGGGGGCATACTGCGTTGATGGGAGCCATTGTCAAAGCTGAATGGAGCATTGCCAAGCAATTGCGTCGGGTGGATTGTGATCCCCATGCTGCGAAAACAGGTCAACTGACCGCTGAGCAGTTTGCGATTGAGTTTGGGCAACTGCCACGGTTGCGGGAGATTCAGCCTGCTGGTTCGGAGTGAGCTAGGATCTTATTTAACTATTTGAATTTAAAAAGACTCTAGGCAAGATTATGACAAGAAGAATAACCATCGTCGTAGACAGCCTCATTTCTGGCTAAAAGTATGCTTTAATGCTTGAAATAGAATAGATCCTAAGTCAGTCATGTCTACACCCATTATTCAATCTTTGCTGGATACCGACTTATATAAATTCACCATGTTACAGGTGGTGTTGCATCAGTTTCCGCAAACACATAGTGTTTATTTATTTCGTTGCCGCAATTTAGAAGATACGGTTTATCCCTTAGTTGATATTTTAGATGACTTGAATCAGCAGCTGGATTTGCTCTGTGAACTGCGTTTTGCAGAAGATGAATTACAATACCTACGCTCATTGCGTTTTATTAAAAGTGATTTTGTTGATTATCTGGAATTATTCCAACTAAAACGTCGTTTTATCAAAGCCAGTATTGATGAGGCTGGGCGCTTGGATATCCGAATTGAAGGGCCTATGGTTCAGGCGATGATGTTTGAGATTTTTGTCTTGGCTATCGTCAATGAATTGTATTTCCGTCGCATCCGTAGTGATGAGGTATTGGTTGAGGGTGAACGCCGCCTGCAACAGAAGTTGCTGCAATTACATCATTATGCACAAGAACAACAAGATAAAGAGCCTCCCTTTTTAGTATCTGACTTTGGCACACGCCGCCGTTATAGCTTTGAATGGCAAAAGCATGTGGTACAGGCCTTTCAGGCTGTTGCACCGAAAGTCTTTCGCGGAACCAGTAATGTATTGTTGGCCAAGCAATTGGGGATTAGTCCGATTGGTACCATGGCGCATGAATTCTTGCAGGCTTTTCAGGCACTTGATGTGCGTTTGCGTAATTTCCAAAAAGCTGCTTTGGAAGCATGGGTACAAGAGTATCGTGGGGATTTAGGCATTGCCCTAACCGATGTGGTCGGTATGGATGCCTTCTTGCGTGATTTTGATTTGTATTTTGCCAAGTTATTTGATGGCTTACGTCATGACAGTGGCGACCCGTATGAGTGGGGTGATAAGGCGTATGCACATTATCGCAAACTCAAGATTGATACCAAGACCAAGATGTTGACCTTTAGTGATGGTCTGAATTTGGAAAAAGCATGGTTATTGCATCAATATTTTAAAGATCGTTTCCAAGTGAGTTTTGGGATTGGCACCAATTTAACCAACGATATGGGGCAGAAGCCTTTGAATATTGTGTTGAAATTGGTGGAGTGTAATCGTCAGTCAGTGGCGAAGATTTCGGATAGTCCGGGTAAGACCATGACCGATAATGATACTTTCTTGGCGTATTTGCGTCAGGTGTTTGAGATTGAAGAGAACGAAGTCAGTGTCTAGGCAAACAAGTTTAGAGGATGGTGATGGCGGTATCTTACTGGGCATTTTTTAAATATTAGGTTCAACCTTCGGTTTTGCCTACTTTTCTTTCGGGAAAAGTAGGCAAAACCATTGTCATCCACAAAACCTGTTCATTTCCTTCTTCTATTTTATATTTCGCAGAAGCAATACCTTGTAGATATTTCGCAGGTTGTGGATGACGTTTTCGAGTATCCAATTTCATGTGATAGATTATATTAAATCTGAAAAGCATTATGGATATTCATCAGACGGTATATCTACTTTTCTGCTAAATGAATGCAAAAAATCAGACAAAGATAAAAAATCCGCTATGCTAAAATCACCCCCAATGCGGATGATAAAACAGCATAACAATGACTGACGTAGATTTTAAACTGGGTTTACTGATTGAGCCTGAACAATTGGTGCCTTATTTAGGCAGCGAGTTGATTCGAATTGTCGATTTAAGCCGAGCATCGGTGTATGAACAACTGCATATCCCTCATGCAATTCATTTACAACCTAAATTTCTGGTTGCACAACAAGAACAAGCCAGTGGGGTATTGCCTGATTTAGCAGGTTTACAGGCTTTAATCGAGAAACTGAATATTTCGCCGCAACATCATGTCGTGGTCTATGACGATGAAGGTGGCGCATGGGCAGGGCGTTTAATCTGGAACTTACATTGCCTTGGTTTTAATCGAACCAGTTTGATTAATGGTGGGATTCATGGCTGGTTGGGGGCAGGTTTGCCGACCACGGCTGAAGTCGATCCCGTCAGACCCGTTGCCGATCTGTTCCAGATCGATTTAGACACGGTACAGCAGCATCGCATTGAATATCACGAATTGTTACAACAGGTCGAACAGGACAATATTCAGCTCTGGGATTGCCGTACCAACGAGGAATATACAGGCTTGCGCTTGGCTGCACGACGCGGCGGTCACATCCCAAATGCACTGCATTTTGAATGGAGTACTGCCCTAAACCGTGAAAATCATCTAAAATTACACCCGCTTGAACGCACACAACAACGTTTAGAACAATTAGGCTTTAATTTACAACAACCTGTGGTGGTGTACTGTCAGTCTCATCATCGTTCAGGTTTGGCGTATATTTTGGCAAGATTGCTCAACTGGCAAGTTAGAGCCTATGACGGTGCGTGGAGTGAATGGGGCAATCGCCTCGATAGTCCTATTATTTCAGGGGAGTCACCGTCTTGAGTTTTGCAGCAGATCTAAAAAAACAACTCTTTATCAAAGCACAGAATCTTGTGCCGCAACACCAACTGAGCCGTGTGGTCGGTAAAGTTGCCGCAAGTGAAAATGTCTTGGTAAAAACTGCTGTGATTCAGGCATTCAAAGCAAAATATGGCATTGATATGAGCATTGCAGCGCAAAGCAATGCACTGCAATATAAGTCATTTAATGAATTTTTTACCCGTGCGTTAAAAGAGGGTGTCCGTGGTATTGATGAACAAGCCGATAGCATTGTTTGCCCGGCCGATGGTGCGATTTCGCAGCTCGGTAAAATCGAAGCGGGTGATATTTTCCAAGCCAAAGGCCAAAGCTTTTCTGCTGAAAAATTGATTGGTGATCCGCAGTTGGCGAAACCATTTATTGATGGTCAATTTGCAACCGTGTATTTATCGCCAAAAGATTACCATCGTGTGCATATGCCATTGGCAGGTACATTGACTGAGACCTTATATATTCCAGGTGAGTTGTTCTCAGTCAACCAAACCACGGCTGAAAATGTACCAGGTTTGTTTGCACGTAATGAACGTATGGTGTGTTTGTTTGATACCGAACTGGGTCGTATGGCGGTGGTTTTGGTTGGCGCAATGATTGTGGCTGGGATTGAAACGGTTGCAACGGGCAAGGTAAAACCCTCTGGCAAAGTTGAATTGCAGCATCACCAAATGAAATTGGAGAAAGGTGCCGAGTTAGGGCGTTTCTACCTAGGTTCAACCGCTGTGATTTTATTTGAAAAAGATAAAATGGTTTGGGAAGAACAGTTTAAAGCCAATTCGACAGTGGTGATGGGTGAGCGTTTAGGTCATTCGATTTAAGCTTACAAAATCATTTTAAAAGCCCTTTAAAACTTTTAAAGGGCTTTTATCTTTTGTATAAACTGTATTAAATGAATTAGAAAATTTTCATATGATATTTATGAATTAGTATTATTTTATTAAATTTGCTTCTTTAACCATAGATAGTAAGTCTTCCTCTAAATGATCATTCCTCCATCGCCACTCACATTCTTTTAAATGTAAATCAAAATATTTGGAAACCCCATTAAATTTAGATAGTCGGCATTCACAAAAAATCCAAAATAATTTAAGTTCCCGATTGTTAGATGAAAATGAAATGAACTTTGAATATTCTAAAGAAATTAAAAAAGTGTAATTCATATTTTGGTTGGTATTTTTATCGGTGTTTTTTCTAAAAAAAAATTAACCTATGGTATTCATCGACAGGGGTGAAATCTATAAAAACATTCTTCTCTTTTTCATAAATAGATAGTACTAATTTATGGAGATTTAAATGTTTATTGTCTTTTGTATATCCCAAATTAGATCTCATTTTTGTTCTGTTTAAATAAATCAGATTTCTAAATTTTTTATACCAATAATTTACAGTATTTCTATTTATTTTTGTTAGTTCTGCTGTTTCAGATGCTGTGCTATCTTGGCAAAACATACTTATCAATATTTTTAATTTTTGCGGACTTAGTCTCATTTTAAAAAACTCTTTTTATAAAGGAAAGTGCTAACTTAATAACCTATTTTTCAATTAGATACATGCCGATATTACGGTGAACTAGTCTAGGTCTATTTTTTTTTAATTCTATTTGTTAGAGAACTATTATAAGTTTTGATTTCCAGAAAAATATATTTAAGAACTGGGGATATTTTTATATGGTGTGGGGAATTTTTATGAGTTGCTATTTGATATTTATAATGGTTGAATATTATTGTTTTATTAAAAAGCTACTTGTGAAGAAAATCTAGAAACACTAAAAATAAATATTAAATAAGCTTAAATATAATAATTTTATTAGAAAAGATCATTAGGATCTTTATATGAGGTAATACCATGAACTCTGATACTCAAACAAATGTACAAAAACTTAATGCTGCATGGAAAGAGGTCGTAACGAAAGCCCTCGGTCTGGATAGTTCGTTTAAACTAGCTCAGGGCAGTTTAGGTCTTCAAACCAGCGACAGCAGTGGCCTATTTAGTATGGCTGATGCTATTCCACCCAACACAGATCTTTACGATGCAGGCAGCGTGGCAACGTTTTCTGGTGGTTACAAGATGCTCTTGCAAGCACTTTTAGCTGAGCAAGGTACAGATCTCGCAACTTATCTCGGCGATAATTATATCAATTGGATCAATTACAGGAATGCCTACTTTAACGCGAACCCGATGAGCGAAGATTCTCAAGAGGCGGTCTTCAAGAAGTTTGCTAACCAACGCTTGGATCCTCAGAGTGTCCCAGGAGCTCTTTCTGCATTCCAGAAGCAGGCTCAGGCACCATTGAATTTAGCCTTGGATGCGGTCCGAAAAACCTCAAACTACCAGCAATTCACTAGCACATCAGGTCAAATTACAACGTTACCAATCTACGCTCCAACCCTAGACAATGCCAAGAGTCAGCTCAATGCGGGGGCTGGTCCGTTCACAATCGACTTCGACTCGACTGAAACAGAGAAAACGCTGACTCAAACCCAAATTGAGGGCGCCGCAAGTGGATTCTGGAATATATTTGATGGTGGTGCGACAGCAAACTTTGATAAGCTCAATGCAAAAGCTGCTAGTTCTGGTTTTACCATCCAAGGTCAAATTAACAAGATAGCAACACTTAGCGTTACGCGTGGTAATTGGTACTTAGATAATGAGTACAAACGCGCCATTAATGCCAAAAATGATATGAGCGTCTGGGATCCACAAAGCAATGCCGGGAATTGGGGTTTATTTTTTAATCAGCCTGATGGGAGTCTTGCCCGTCGGGTCAGTCAAATCGTCCTAGTCAGCGATTACGAATTCACTGTTACCAGCAATGCGACATATAGTGATCAGGAATATCAACAGATTAAGTCCTCAGCGACATTTGGTATTTGGCCATTTTTCTCTGCGAGTGCTTCAGCAACACACACCACTGACGTACAACTTTCTAGCTCTGGTAAATTAGTAACCACATTCAAACTGGATAAAGGATTATTCCAAATTTGGGGCGTAACGGTTCAGGATGCTTCCTAAGCGCTTCAGCTTTGTACATTGGTTAGTTATGCCATTGCCGTTGTTGGGATGATAAGTCACCCAGATTGAGTCCAGTCATTCATAAAAGGGATCTCTTATTTACCCAAACAATCCAAATGGTCAAAAATGAAAGGTTGGAATGCTTTAACCAGTAAAGTTTATGAAAAGACAGCAGTGTTAGGCTTCCATTCAACAAACTAGTCTAGTGTCATTTTAAGGCACTAGACTACCAAAATAGATATATCGGTCTAGGGGCACGCGGATTTATCTCTGTTGCGCTTTGTCTTAGGAGCTAAGCTTTTAAAGGCTGCCGATTTATCTGTATTAATTTTATAAGGAATGAATTATGAAAATGAATATAAGATCTTATCCCATATTAATAATTTCAGTATTTTTTACATCCTCTGTTTTTGCTGCAATTCCAGATTGTGGCAAGCTACCAGACTACGTTAGAGAGTTTGATCGTAGTATGAGAGTCTGTGTCAAAAATGCAAATATGTGTGGTACAGGTAAGGACAAAATCGTAACACAGGTATTCTCAAATAATGAAGGTAAACTTCCAAAATTAAAAAGTCCTTTTAGTTACGTAGAAGGAAAATATTTTGAACAAGGTCAATTTGATAAATATAATAAATTTAGGCTCGTTGTGAAGGTAGACGGGGGAAATAATTTTTCAGAAAGATACTATACATCTGATCATTATATAACTTTCTGTAAGTTGCCATAAAAAGCTTATATCAATAGGCTCATGCGAATCTTAATTTTTTAAGCTATTGAAAAAAAAGGACATAACCCAATTTGATTTTCGGTCAAGAAAAGAAAAGTAAGTTATGTCCCTCTTTAAATTTAGGCTCTGTCCTATTAACGGTTTAAAGATAACAAGCGTGCGGGATGGCGCATAAAACGTCTAAGTCTTCATTCATTTTACAATCTAAAAAATCTCTTATCCGGAATACAAGAAAATAAGGATTTTCCATTCAACAACTTTCGACTTAACATAATAAATTTTTTTAATTTATTTCTTAAATAATCTTCATATTGGTCAAAAAGGTCGATTTGAAATAAATCATATTTTGTATAAGTTATTTGGGCATGTTTTGCGCAACATTATCCAAACCATGTACGTTTTTGCTTACAGCAATTCAGGGCAATGTCCCATTTTCAACCTAAGCTGAATTGCCTAAGATCAACTCATCAGGAACAGGAAGTTCCAAAACATAAAACAAGAATGATAAGTTTGCGCATCAGGATGTGAGATATGACAGGAGTTGTATCTAGTGAAAGGAATACGAAAAAGCCCGACAGGATGTCGGGCTTTTTTCATTTGAGCTGAAATCAAGATCGTTGTTTAGTTCATTTGCTTGGAACTGTAATAGGCATGAATCGCGTCTGCACAGCTATTAATGATCGGGTCTTCATCTTTTTTCCAGATGAGTTTTACTTCGCTAAGTGTGTTTTTATCTTGAAGGGGAATCAGTCTGACATCGCTCGGCAAAATTACTTTAAATTCTTCAGGCACAATACACACGCCAAAACCATTGGCGACCAGTTCCAGTTGGGACCTTTTTCTTGAATAAATTCGGGTTCTTTTCGGACTAAAACCGTTAACTAAACATAAATTGGCGGCCAAATAACTTAAACCACCTCGGGCTTTATGTGGGACAGAGACAAAATTTAAGGACGCCAACTCACGGATCGATATACTTTCTTTTTCACTTAAAAATGGGTCTGAAATATGGGCGGCGACATATAAAGGTGCGGTATATAAACTGATGGTATTTACATCATTTAAATTGTGATAAATCGGTGGTCGAATAAAGCCCAGATCAATACTGCCATTCAATAAATATTCGAGCTGTAATTCAGAGGATAGGGTATTCATTTCGATATCAATGTTATGGCAATCACAAAGCTGCTCAAAGATTTCCAGCTTGCTTTGATCCAAGACAATACTGCTGGAATGGGCAATTTTAATGATTCGACCTTCACCCCGACTGATACTTTGGGCGCTGACAATGGAACTTTTTAAATGATCAATATTGCTTTTTAAACTTTTATACAGTGCTTCACCTGCAGGTGTGAGTCTAATTTTCTTTTCAGATCGATCAAAAATTTCAAAACCGATTTCTTCTTCTAAATTTTTAATTTGTCTGCTCAGGGCAGATTGAGCAATAAACAACTTCTCCGAGGCAGCAATAAAGCCCCCAGTTTCTACAATCGTGATTAGATAATTAAATTGTTTGAAGGTCCACATATCTCAAAATTAGATCAGTGCTTGTTTTTTCTATATTAGATTAGATGAGAGAAATCTTATACCTTTTTTATAGATCCTTGATTCAGGTCGCTGACGATGACAATGAGAAATAAGATTTTGACCTTGATTGCTGCTGTAGTGATTTGTCTACTGGCACAAAGCTATGATCACTATATGGGCGTAATGAAGACAGAACAGACTATTGATTTATGGGGAGATTAGTAGAGGTTTCTATATTTAATCCGATGGGATCACTTGCTTTCAACATGAGCGTAAAGTGAGGCAATGTACGCTTTTTCTTACAGTGATTAGGGGCAATGTCCCATTTTCAGCCTCAGTTGAATTGCCTAATATGAACTCATCAGGAACAGGAAGTTCCAAAACATAAAACAAGAATGATAAGTTTGTGCATCAGGACGTGAGATATGACAGGAGTTGTATCTAGTGAAAGGAATACGAAAAAGCCCGACTTGGATGTCGGGCTTTTTTTATGCAAGATTGATTTGTTTTTCCCACAGTTCAATCAAGCATTGCATGGATTTGCTCAAAGGTTTATATGCTGGCCAAATCGCATGAATCGGCATACCCAGTCCATTGGTGGTATCGAGAAAGGCCAAGCGTACCAGACTCTGTTTGGCAAAATGTGCTTGTACTACGGATAGGGGGAAATTGCCCCAACCGAGACCTTGTTCCACCATATCAATGGCCATGGATAAATTATCGCTGTACCAATAAGAATCGGAGACCAAAACCCGACTATCAGGTAATGGATAATGCTTACTGTCTACAATAATCTGTCTGAGTTCAGACAGCATGGTGAGCTCATTTTTATTCTGCGCTTTGAGTTGTTGTGCATCTTTAGGTGAAACCGCTGCGACGAATTGTTCCATCCCCAATAAACGAAAGCGTTCATTATTATCGAGTTGCGATGAACTATAGGCAATATACAGATCAATCTCGTTATTGTGCAGTCGTGTCTTGAGCTCCTGTTGCGGGGCACTGACCATTTCAATATTGAGTAAGGGATAGCGTTGAATTAACGGTTCAATCCCTGCCAATAGAAACTTTTGATTGACATCCGCGGCAATCCCAATGCAGAGGTTGGTTTCCAGACCCGTTGAAAGCTCGGTCAGATGCAGGTCAAGTTGACGCAACTTGGTCAGAATTAACTGGGCATGCGGTTCGATCGAGAGTGCAACTTCGGTGGGGGCAAGATGATTTTTACTGCGTTCAAATAATTTTAAATTCAACTCTGCTTCGAGATTGGCAATCGACATACTGACGGCTGAAGGCACACGATTCAAGGCACGTGCCGCTGCGGAAAAATTACCTCGGTCAATAATCTCAAGAATCAGTTCGAGTTGTTCACGACTGAGCTTCATGGTTACTTCCTTGTCAGTAGATCTGATAACGATTAACTTTTTTTATCAAATTTAAAGCGTAAAATCCACTCATTATTGATTTCAAGGTGTGGTTATGCAAGGAACCAAGAGAAGAGTCACCTACGTGTTTTTCTATGAAGTGTTCAGCTTTTTTATCTGTGCGATGGTGTTAGCCGTGCTTTCAGGCACAACCATCAGCCATACAGGGCCGTTATCAATCTTGATCGCGGTGATCGCGGTGACGGTCAATTTTTTCTATAACTATGTGTTCGAGATGTGGGAAAAAAAGCAGAGCTCCAAAAAACGCACCTTGTGGAGACGCGTGGCGCATGCGATCGGCTTTCAAATTGCTTTGGTGATGATTTTGATTCCCCTCATTGCATGGTGGATGCAGATCAGTTTAATCAAAGCCTTCTTGCTGGATTTTAGCTTGATGGTGCTAATTCCATGTTATACCTTTGTTTATAATTACTTTTTTGACCATATTTTTGGTTTGCCCAGCCATTTGCTTGAGCCGACAGCGCTGAATGCTAAAACCAGTTCTTGATGTGCTAGCTGATGGTTAAAATGATAAAAAAGAGTAGATAAAATATACTCTTTTTTATGTGATTTTTATCTATTTTATAGCAAGCAAGGCAGACGCTTATAGACGAATCCAAGTCATGTTGCGAAAGTTATTATTGCTTGGGTTTTTGGCATTGATGCTGAGCATTTTGCCGGTTTTGCTTAAACGCGCATTCAGCTGGTATTTCTGTCCGTCATAGGGGTTGAGCCAAACACCCTGTCCAAACTCTTCATTTTGATTGAGCATTTTCAAGCCGGTTAATACTTCCATCCCGATGATCTGCTGATTCTTTAACGTACCCGTACATGCGCTACATAAAGTCGGCGCAGCTTCCTTGGCAGAAGGATACATTTTGACAATCACGGCACTGTATTGTTCAGTGGCAGAATGTCTGCGAATCACGATATCAGACAGATAAGAACCAGTACGTTCGTCGACGACTTTCCACGTCCCAATCAGTGGATCTGTTGGAGCAGCATGAATCGCCAAAGGCATACCGAGCCCAAGCAAGAGGGCACAAGCACGAAGAAAAGGTGTGTTTAGCATGAGAAATACATCGATAAAAATAGAAATGATGAAGTGAAACAACAATTTATTATATTGTTTTAGTGGAATGATCACATCATATTTCAGGGAACTTGGCAGTTCCCTGTCTGGTTTAAATCATGCGGTATAGACGTTCTTTCGGGAATACCGCAGTAAAGGTTGAACCTTCATTTTCCTTCGAGGTAATTTCCAAATGTGCGCCGTGTTGCATTAACACGTGTTTTACAATTGCCAGACCTAGGCCTGTACCACCTGTCTGACGACTACGCGCGCTATCAACACGATAGAAGCGCTCAGTTAAGCGCGGTAAATGTTTGGGATTAATTCCGATCCCATTATCCTGTACGGTAAAGTAGGCATGGTCACCATCTTCGTGCCAGCCAATGGTAATGATCCCACCCGCAGGGGTGTATTTAATGGCATTGGTAATCAGATTACTAAAGGCACTGGCAATTTCGATATCAGAACCAATCAGGTCACAATGGCTATCAATATCCAGATTTAAGGTATGACCATAATCGAGATTGTAGGCACGCGCATCATCAAAGATCTGGTTCATCAGATTGGCCATATCAATAATCTGATTTTTCGCGACTTTTTTATTATTTTCTAAATTGGATAGCAGCAGCAAGTCATTCACCAGAGCATTCATACGCTTGGTTTGAGATTGCATTTGGGTAAAAGCCCGTTTCCAGCGCGGGGTAATGTCATCTTGATCAATAAAGGTTTCGATATAACCACTCAGTACGGTCAGCGGTGTTCGTAATTCATGTGAAATATTATCGACAAAGTCTTTGCGCATTTGCTCGAGGTTATGTACCCGTGTGGTGTCATAGGCAACCAGTAGACGGCTTTCCCCGCCGAAACGGGTCAGTTTGACTTGTACATAACGCTCTTCATCCATCTGGGCTTGCAGACGAATCCCATCTGGTGACTGGTCGCTATGGTTAAAATATTCAATAAAACTCGGTTGGCGTAAAATCGACAATAAGTTGCGACCACGATCCAAAGGACTAATGCCCAAGAGTTTTTCAGCAGCAGGGTTCCACCATTCGATTTGATGTTGATCATCAATCAAGACCACCGCTTCGGCCAATGCCACCAAAGAGGATTGTGCACGGTCAATCAAGCCGACCATTTCTGCTTGAACAATACGTTCTTGACGCTGTGCGCGATAGACATTGAACAGCAATGCCCCCCAAATCCCATTCAGATTGGGTGGGACATCATAAGGACGGTTGGAAATCCATTCATTGACCAGATAAAGCGAGCGCAGCTGTAGAAAAAAGAACAGCACGAAGGCAATAAAAACACAGCTCCAGAAGTATCCCACCCCGAATCCGACTAAGCTTGCAATCAATAAGAAAAAAAGTAACAGTCTTAAATCTTGTTTTGCAAAGGTCCATAAACTGCTGTAACGAAAACGTTGGTGTTCACGTGCCAGTTCCGGGACGGGGTAAGGCTCATACATAAAGGATTTTTTAACCTACTGCTAAATCTGCTCGTGTGGAGAAGCGGTAACCAGTGCCACGAACGGTTTGTACAAAGCGATCGACACCAAAGGGTTCTAACACTTTGCGTAAACGACGGATATGCACATCAATGGTACGGTCTTCGATATAGACATTGCCACCCCAGACCTGATCCAACAATTGAGCACGGGTATAGGCCCGCTCTGGATGAGTCATAAAGAAAGCCAATAAACGATATTCGGTTGGACCCATGTCTAAAATGCTATTGCCAAAGCTGACACGCTGGCTGACAGGATCAAGCAATAGGCCATTGGCGTCAATGACTTTTTCACCGCTCAGCGCATTGGCACGACGCAGTACCGCCTTGATACGGGACACCAGTTCACGCGTCGAGAACGGTTTGGTCATGTAATCATCAGCACCAGCATCCAGCCCCTGAACTTTGTGGTCTTCTTCACCACGTGCAGTCAGCATGATCACTGGAATCTCGGCCAAGTTCTCATCTCGTTTGAGGCGGCGGCATAAATCCACACCACTCACACCACCTGGTAGCATCCAATCCAGCAAAATAAGTGCAGGACGCTGATCAACGATAATTTGATGCGCTTGTTTGGCATCCTCAGCTTGTAAACATTGGAAGCCTGCCATATCCAAAGAGGTATGGATCATTTCGCGGATCGGTAGCTCATCATCGACAATTAAAATATAGTCATCTTTCACAGCGCAATACCCTTAAAATCTGTAACGGTGAACCGTTTTGTTGTTATGACAGGCTTATTACAAAGATTAATTATGACAATATCATTGCAAAAGAATTAATAAAGTCGAATTTAGCAATAAATTGTGACAATCATGGGGCGTAGAGGTGACGAATTGATGACAATTTGCCTACCAATAAAGCAAATGAATTCATTTGCTTAACTGAACTGTTGTTTTACCGCCGTGCTTGTCACAAAACTGTAAAACGATTTTAATTTTTTTGTGATGTGGTTTCGATAAATGACAAAAAGACAGCACAGCAGGCAGACAAGACATCTTGTAAAGGCTGTTCGAAGCCTTCTGAAACCCAGCGAATAATAATATGGGTCACATAACCATTTAAGCCCGTAGCCATCAGTGAAACTTCTTCAGTACTTTGTGGTGCATTGGGCATGGTGATCATCACAAAGCCTTGAATAATGCGATCAAACTGGGTCAAGGTCTCCTGAATAGTGGCCTGATTATGCAGGTCTTGCACCAGCATGGCATCAATATAAATAATGCGTGCCATACGTGGATCATCTTTAATCGCACTCAACAAAGCCGATAAACCTGCAGTCACCATATTTTTGGGTTCAGGCGCGGCCATCAGGACAGCCTGAGTTAAACAGGTTTGCATTTTCTCAATCATTTTTAAGAACACGGTTTGAAACAGCTCTTCGCTTTTCTTAAATGATTCATAGAAGTAGCGCTCAGTCAGTTTGGCTTCATTACAAACATCTTTCACGGTTACCGAGAAAAAGCCCTGTGTACCATAGGTGGCAATACCAGCTTCAATGAGTTTTTCACGACGTGCTTCTTTACGCTCGGTTAAAGAGAGCCCCTTAAATTGTCGCTCTTTGACTGCGGTATTGTTTTTCTTGCCTGTCACTTGATCTTGAGTTGCCATTGAGAAAACCGTTCCCTAAAAAATCTTTCAATCGTCTGTCTAATGTTTATTTGCATTTCAACGCTGTTGTGCCGACTTAGCATAACCAAAATTTGAAAATATGCCTTGTCTCTTTTAAACATGTTCGGTCATAAAATGTAAATAGGCCTATTATGACATGTGCAGTGTCGCTTATTGCCATTTGTCTTAAAGCTGGAGTGTACTATATTGACAACACGTATTGTCAAAATTATATTGGTTATAGCTTAAACTGCACATGATCTAAGCGAATATGTGCATATCACTCGCAATACAAAGGATAGGCAATGAAAAATTTTAAAAATAAAGTCGCAGCGATCACCGGTGCAGGTTCTGGGATTGGACAGCAATTGGCAGTTTTATTGGCGAAGCAAGGCTGTCATTTGTCATTGAGTGATATCAATGAAAAAGGTTTAGCGCAAACTGTAGAATTAGTGAAACAGTATCCTGTCTCAGTCACCACCAAAGTGCTTGATGTTTCAGATCGCGATGCGGTGAAACAGTGGGCACAAGAAACCGTGCAAGATCATGGTTCAGTCAATATGATCTTCAATAACGCAGGTGTTGCTTTAGGCTCAACCGTTGAAGGGGCAAGCTACGAAGATTTAGAGTGGATTGTGGGTATTAACTTCTGGGGCGTGGTGTACGGAACCAAAGAATTCCTGCCATTTATCAAACAAAGCAAAGATGGTCATATCATCAATATCTCTAGTATTTTTGGTTTGACCTCACAACCAACCCAATCGGCGTATAACGCAACTAAATTTGCGGTACGCGGTTTTACTGAATCATTACGTCAGGAATTGGACATTGAGAAGGGCGGTGTCAGCTCACTCTGCGTACATCCGGGCGGGATTCGTACCAATATCGCCAAAGCAGCGAAAATGAATGACAGCTTGAAGAGTTTGGGGATGGACCCGAATAAATCGATCAAGCAATTCGACAAGTTCCTGCGCACTCCACCCGAAGAAGCAGCACGTCAAATTCTTAATGCAGTTTTGAAAGATAAACGCCGTTTATTGATTGGTACCGATGCCCGTATTGTGGATTCGTTCCAGCGTTTATTCCCAACGGGTTATCAACGGATTGCAGCGTTTGCAACCAAGATGATGTAAGTTGTTAGCATGAAAAAAGCCATTCTCTGAGAATGGCTTTTTTATATCAGTAAAAAGATGCTTTAGATCAGTACTTTAATCTTGGTCTTTTTCCAAAAGAATTGATAATAAAATGCTTGGAAGACACATAGACTCACAAAGGAAAGTGCGTAAGCAATCCAGATGCCTGTTAAGCCCCAAAGTGAGCTAAACCAATAGGCACACGGCACTTCGATCAGCAGAATGGTGAAAATATTGATCAGCATCGGGATGTTAACCGCACCGCTGGCCCGCATGATTGAGGCAAAAATGGCACTGGCTCCAAAGAACAGAATCGACCAGAGCACGATAAATAACAGCTGTTGGCCCAGTTCAATTACGCTGTGATCGGTAATAAACAGCGCCATTAAATATTTTGAAAACAAATAGGCTAAGACAATCAACGTGCCTGTAAATAACAGATTCATGCCCAAAGCGGTACGGGTGACTTTGGCCAATAAATCGGGTTTACCTGCGCCAATCGCTTGTGCAGCAAAGATCGAGGCAGCAATTGAAATCGACAGCGCTGGAAATTGAATATAGTTCAGCACCTGATTGACTGCACCATAGGCTGCTGTGGCATGTGCACCGTAATGGTTAATCAGGCCAATAATCACCAGACCTGCTAAGGAGGTGGTGACCATCTGAATACCCGTTGGAATTCCAAGTTTTAGAATTAATTTACTGAGCTCGGCATCATGACGAATATGTTGCAGCAATAGACGGTCGATCTTTAACGGATGATTTTTATAGTTCAGATAAATTGCTAAGAAAGTCAGCACCGCGGCATAACCGATAATGGTTGCAATCGCAGGGGCAACAATACCTAAAGCCGGAAAACCAAAGTAACCTTTTAGCAAAACAGGCGTCACGCCTAAACCAATCAAGCTGGTCAGGCTCAGGGCAATCAAAGGGGTTACGCTATCGCCAACACCTCGTAAAATCGAGGTGTAAATAATATAGACGAACAGTAAGGGGCTACCCACCAACATCCATTGTACATAAGGCAAGGACAGATGCATGACTTTAGGATCTGTGCCAAGGAGCTCTAAAATATGTTTGGCAAAGATTAAACCCAGTACCGCAATGATACTGCCCCCGATCAGGGTCATAAATACGGTAGAGCCAATCACGGAGCGGACTTTTTCCAGATTCTGTGCCCCCCATGCCTGTCCAATCAGTACCGTGCTGCCTGCGGAAACTCCAATCACAAAGGCCAGTAAAAAGAACAGGATGGGGAAGAAGACCGAGACTGCGGCAATGGCATTGACCCCCATCATTTGACCGACAAAGATGGTATTAATCGTGCCTGACAGGTTTTGTAAAATATTGGTGGCAATCAGCGGCACCAGAAACACAAAAAAGGTTTTCCAGAGATTCGGTTGCATCACCAGAGGTTGGCGTGGTGTCATTCAATTTCCTTCACGCTTCATCCTGAAACGATTGTATTTTTGTCAACATAACATTCTCAGTTGTGTTGAAGATGAGGGTTCAGTTTCTTTTTGTTGATCAACATTGTACGAGAATTTCACCGGCACGTTGTAATGTTTGATCGGTCTTGGCGAAGCAGAAGCGAATCAGTCGCAGTGATTCAGGTGCCTGCTGATAAAACACTGAAATTGGAATGGCCACAATTTTGTGTTGCTCGGCAAGAAATTGGCACATCTCGACATCATTGAGATCAGGGCGAATGTTGCTGTAATCCAGATTCTGGAAATAAGTCCCTGGGGAGGGAATAAAGTTAAAACGCGAGTTTTGAATCTGGGTATTGAACATGTCACGCTTGGCCTGATAAAAGCTTGGCAATTGCTGAATATGCTCAGGATGCTGCTGCATATAGTTGGCCAATGCAATCTGGCACGGGGTAGTGCCACAGAAATTGGCAAACTGATAAATCTGGCGAAATAGACGCATGAGTTGTGGTGCAGCAACACAATAGCCTGTTTTCCAGCCTGTGACATGATAGGTTTTGCCGAAAGAACCAATCACGAAACTGCGTTCACGTAATTCAGGGAATTGCAGTGCACTATGGTGTTTTTGCCCATCAAAAATCAGATGTTCATAGACTTCATCGGACAATACCACGATATTTTTATCTTGGATCAGCTCAATCAGTTGGCGCCAATCCTGTTCTGACCAGATCGCACCTGTTGGATTGTGTGGCGTGTTGACAATAATCATGCGGGTGTTGCTATTGATACTGTCTTTGACCTTCTGCCAGTTCACCTGAAAGCTGGGTGCTTCTAAATGAATATGCACTGATTTTCCACCTGCCAACTGAACCGCAGGGGCATAGCTGTCATAGCTTGGGTCGAAAATAATCACTTCATCGCCTGCATGGATACAGGCTTGAATGGCACAGAAAATCGCAATGGTCGCGCCTGGGGTGATGGTGATTTCAGTGACTGGGTCGAGTTGCAGTTGATCACGTGCTAAGAATTGTGTCGCCAGTTGCTGTCTTAAAGCCAGTACGCCGTCACCTGCAGGGTATTGGTTATAGCCTGAAAGCGTGGCTTGGCTTAGTGCTTCGAGTAGGGCTGGCGGGGCTGGAAAATCGGGGAAGCCTTGGGAGAGATTCAGGGCATTGAGTCGTTGTGCGAGTTCAGTCATGACGCTAAAGATGGTCACGCCTTGGCTAGGGAGTTTTGACTGAAGTTGCAACATGATTGAAATGACCTATAGAATTTTAATGGATTATGTATTTTGATGGTGTCTTACCGAGAGCTTATCTAATTTCAGGATAAGCCTTCAGCTGGAGTTACTTTGGTTTCGCCCAAAGTAACCAAAAGCATTGTCATTCGCAAAACCTGTTCACTTCTTGCATTGGTTTTATTACATCGCAGAAACAGCACTTAATTGAAATCACGCAGGTTGCGAATGACTTTTTTCGCGTATCTTATTGATGACAGGTTTTTGTAGTCAATATTGATGCTATATTACAAAACATTTTCAACAATGGCACGTATCACACCGAGTGCTAAACCAATAAAGGCACCGACAATCACACCATTGACGCGGATCATATGCAAATCACCGCCCACCTCGCTTTCGATTTTGGCAATCATTTCTCGTGAATCCCACTCATGAATCCGTTCACTGATATAACGAATGATCTTGTCGCTATATTGCTCACTGAAATTAATGGCTAAGCCGACCATTTTTTCATTCAGTACCTGACGTACTTTTTCATTTTGAATCAGACTTTCACCGAGTTGCTGGATCGCCGCCTGTAGGTTAGTGGCAATGCCTGAATCTTGCTGCATTAAATCGGTTTTGATGGCATCACATAATATCCCCACCGCACCACTGATAAAATTCAGGACCTGTGGGCTATCAAGCAGTGCATCTTTACCACGATTTAAACGCTGGCTGGCTTCACTGTCGGGTTCTGCCAGTTCCAGCATCAGGTTATGGGTGGTGGCTTCAATATCCTGACGCCATGGATGATCTGGGTTGGCCAGCATCGACTCAACTTTTTCAATCAGAGAGTCAATGGTGCGTTGCTGTACATCAATGCCGATCCAGCTTGCGCCTTTGGCCAGCTTCCAGACCCCTAATTCTTGGAATAATTTACGTGATAAATCACGTGCTTCTTCCGGATGTGACACCATCCATTCATGTGCCAGATCGAGTCCACGTTGTAGCACATCTTGATGGAAATCATTTTCCAGTACAGCGCGCAGCATTTCACTGGCCAGTTTATTGACCTTGGTACTTCTGACCCACTGCACACTGTTGTTCTGGACGAAGTGTGCAATTTGCTCTTGGCTGACAAATTCAAAGATTCTCGGCACGGTGTGCTGAATCATCTGCACCACTTGCTGATTGTTTTTGGGACTGGCTAACCATTGACCTACAGCCAAACTGATATCAGCATTTTGTAGACTGCGTTGCACGATCTGTGGGGAAAGAAAATTTTCCTGTACAAAGCGACCCATTGACTCGGCAATACGGGCCTTATTGCGTGGGATAATTTCGGTGTGGTCACGCAACAGTTTGGGTAGCGGCATTCTGCCAAAAGGATTACGGAATAACACAGTGACCGCATACCAGTCCGCCAAGCCACCGACCACACCTGCTTCCGCGCCGAGCATGAAAATATGGATGAGCCATTTATATTCAGGCAGAAAGTGCGCCGCGACCATTAAAGCGATCCATGACACCACTGCAATGATCAGTGCCATGGTGGCGAAGTATTTACTTCGTTGTAAGCTCGGGACGTGGATTTCTTCGACTGAACTCATGGAGTCATCCTTTTAATTTATTTTTTATTTTGAGGCGGTGCAGGGGGCTGCAACACTTCTCCTGTCGGGCTCAAGCCATATTTTGGCCCTAAAGACTGCAAAATCATTTGAGCATCAAAGGCATCAGGAGATTGCTGCTGTGTCTTAAAGCACTCGATAGTATACGACACTTGAATTGGATCAAGATTGACCACTTGTGGGGTATCGTAGAATGGATCCGGCCAAAAGGCAGGATGACGACGATAATAGCCATAAGGGTAATACGATGGCGTCGGATAAATCACGGCTTGGCGCGGTGTCTTATGGCGGGCATTACTTGGATCATCCACCACACTAAAATAACGGAAACCATTTTTAACCGTAGTTTGTGCGGCTTTAAGCAAGGTAATTTCCTCAGCCGTACCATAACTCAAGTTATTGTCTGCTTGGAAACCGACACGGTAAGTTTTGTTATTTAACGGATAAGTGGTGAATTGGCCCAGTTGGTCAAAGGTTCTGGGTTTGGAGGGAACCGTTGCACATCCTGCAAATGTCAGTGCGACAAGCAGCGGGGTGCATATTAATACGCTTTTCATATGCCATTCCTATGTACAGTGTCGAGGGGAATCGACTTAAAAACTGCTATTCGGTTGAGTTAAAAACTCCAATTCTTCAGCGGTTGAGTGACGTCCTAATAGTGCATTGCGATGCGGATAACGCCCAAAACGATCAATGATCACTTTGTGCTTTTTCTCAAAGCTTAGATTTATTTCATTGCCTAAGCGTTGAAATAATTTCAGGGCAAATTCATGCATGCGTTTGGATTCACTATGCATAAACGGCATATAAAGGAAGGAGCGTTGCTCTGGGCTGAGTTGTGCGTCCAGCTGTAAGCTAATGGCCTCTTGTGCCAATGCGAGTGCAAGGCTGTCATAAGCAAAAGCGTGGGCTTGATCCCGATATAAATTTCGGGAGAATTGGTCGAGTATAATAATTTCCGCCAAGCGCCCTTCAGCTGTTTCACGCCATGACCACAGCTCGGCCTGAGCGGCCTGATGATGAATCTCTGCAAAGGACGCGCGAATTTTTGCATCAAAATCATCACTTTTAGCAAACCAAAGTGAACGATGGTCAGGGTCAAACCAAAAATTAAGAATGTCTTGCGCTTGCATGGGGGAGTATCCACTGGAAGATTTATTTTTTAATAAAATCACAATTTCAGCGTGTCTTATGTAACAAGATTGTGATAAAAATTGCCAAACTAAATCAGATGACTAGATTGTAATTGTCGTTATAATTGGCTGAGTCGAAGGGATTGGCATGCAGATCATGCCTGTAGAATCGACGACGTCGTTACCATGCATGTGGTCGGCTGATCCTGAATAAGCGAGCAATAGAATATGAATCAACCCAGCCTTACTTCCTCTGTGATACCAACTTGGGTAGATGCCTCGCTATTAAAGGGGATGTTACGTGGCATTGAGCGTGAAAGCCTGCGGATGCAAAGTAATGGATTTTTATCACAAAAAAATCATCCAGAAGCGCTCGGTTCAGCTCTGACACATCCATATATTACGACGGATTATTCAGAAGCATTGATGGAGTTTATCACCACGCCACAAACAACGATTGCGGCGGCACTCAATGAACTGAGTGATATTCATAGTATCGTCCATGAGCAACTGGAAGATGGCGAACGCTTATGGCCTCTGTCGATGCCCTGTATGCTGGATGATAACGAAGAAAATATTAAACTGGCACAATATGGCAGTTCCAATATTGGTCGCTTTAAAACCTTATATCGTCGTGGTTTAGGTGTGCGTTATGGTCGCCGTATGCAGACCATTTCCGGGGTGCATTATAATTTATCTTTTCCAGAACAATTATTTGCGCTTTTGCAGCAGCATGAAAGCAACCCACAATTAAAACAGCTCAGCCTGCAAGATTATCGTAGTCACCGCTATTTCGGTTTGATCCGCAACTTTATTCGTTTGATTCCTTTGGTGATGTATATGCTGGGTGCGAGCCCATCGGTATGCCGCTGTTTTCTGACTGGCCGTCAGCACCATTTACAACCCTTAGTAAAGGGTACGCTCTATTTACCTGAAGCAACCGCTTTACGGATGGGGCGTTTGGGCTATCAAAACTCAGCGCAAAAAGAGCTTGGCATTCATTATAACGACCTGCATGATTATCTGGATGGCTTACAAAAAGCCGTGCATACGCCATATCCAGAGTTTACGGCACTGGGCCTCAACGATGAGCAGGGTGAGCCGATTCAGATCAATGATCATGTGCTACAGATTGAAAATGAATACTACAGTCTGGTACGCCCTAAACAGGTACCACAAGCGGGTGAAACACCATCACAAGCCTTAAAAAATCGTGGTGTGGGTTATGTCGAATTACGTGCAGTGGATGTGAATCCGTATAGTGCGATTGGGATTGATGAAATTTCGGCAGGCTTCCTTGAAAGTCTGGCGTTGTACTGTTTGCTCAAAGACAGTCCAGATTTATTTGCTGAAGAACAAGAGCAGATTGACCGCAATCAAACAGAAGTGGTCAATCGTGGTCGTGCAGCAGATGCCAAGATCGAAGAGGGAGACCACTCGATTGCACTAAAAGACTGGGCACAAACCCATTTAAATGCGATTCAAGACTGTGCCAAGCTATTAGACCAAATGGATGGCACACAGCTGTATCAAGATGCGATCCAAGTGATGCAGCAGCGCCTAGACCATGTCGAAAATACCCCTTCGGCTCATGTGATTGCAGATACCTTGCAGCATGGCGGCACATGGAATTTTGGCAGTGTCATGGCGCAGCAACATGTTGATCATTATGACCAACATCCACTCAGTGAAGAACGCAAACATTATTTTGAACAATTGGCGCAAACATCGTTGCAAAAACAGGCGCAACTTGAACAAGATAACGACATGAGTTTTGAACAATATCTTGCACAATACCGTTAAAATTTTAGAGGACTTCCCATGCGATGGAATTACCGCCTAGTCAGCGCTGTTTTGGTACTGACCAGCATCATTGGTATCTCATTTGCGTTGTATCTAGAGCATGTGCAAGGTTTAAACCCTTGTCCATTGTGTATTTTCCAACGTATCGGCTTGATTATAATGGGTTTGATTGCCCTCGTTGCCTTTATTCATAATCCGGTTTCGAGTGCATTCAAACGTTTTTATGCTTTCTTGGCGACCGTATCAATTGGCTGGTCAGTTGCCGTCGCAGCACGCCATATCTGGTTGCAGCATTTACCTGCTGACCAAGTGCCAAGCTGTGGGCCGGGTTTAGATTATCTGGTTGATGTGTTGCCGATGAAGGCGGTATTACAGGAAGTGCTTTCAGGTTCTGGTGAGTGTGCAGTGATTGACTGGACGTTCTTGGGACAATCTTTGCCAGTTTGGTCTTTGTTGTATTTCAGCCTGATTTTATTGATCTGCTTATGGCAGCTGTTTAGAAACTACGGGGTTGCTGCAAAATAACAGCATGCATCTGTACTCGCTGGATAAAGCCCGAAATGTGAATGCATATTTCGGGCTTTATATTCTCTATAACTAAACAAGTTGTGCCATTTTGTTGCTTGAACGCTTTTTTTATGGACAGATAAGTCTGTTTTTTGTAAAGTTCAGCCAAATCCCAGCACAATCCGATTATAAAAAATGCTTTTTAATATATTTAATGTATTAGAAAAAATAGGGCTAAATGCACAGAAACGTGCTATCCACGTACAGTTTTCTAATCATCTACTGAATAATCAAGTTTTTTTACAGCGCATACAAGGCCAGCATCAACTCAATGTGGGTTTGGAAGCTGAGCTGATTTGCCTGTCGACCAATGCCCAGATTCCCCTCAAACAGTTTATTGGGGTTCAGGTTGCGGTTGATCAGGTTACCGATTCAGGGCAGTTGTTTCGCACCACGGGGATTGTGACTGAGGCCAGCTATGGGCAAAGTGATGGTGCATTAACGCTGTATAAGCTAACTATAAACGATGCGACTCATTTATGGCATAAGCGCCGTAACAGCCGTGTGTTTATGAATAAAACGGTTGTGGAAATTACCGAAGTTTTATTCAAGGAGTGGCAGCAAAGAAGCCCACTTTTTGCGGCAAGTTTGAATCTGGATCTGAATGGCTTAAGCCAGAATTATGATATACGCCCCTTTGTGATGGGCTCGAATGAATCTGATTATGACTTTCTAACGCGCTTATGGCGCAGTGAAGGCATTAGCTGGCTGATTGATGAAGCTGAACTTTTTGTGCCGCATTCGAGTACCCCTGTTAAAGCGCAGAAGCTAAGATTAATTGATGACAATAGCCAGTATCAGGCTCTGGCTCGACGGAGCATTCGTTATCATCGCAGCAGTGCCACAGAATTTCAGGATAGCATTACTGGCTTTGTGGCGGTGCGAAGCCTGCAACCCACAGCCGTGCATCTGCAACGCTGGCAGCCCGATGCCTTGGCACAAGAAGAAGGCGCAGGTTCAGTCGTCACCAGCCATAACCATTCGGACAGTTTCGACTCTGCCAGTTTAAGTCTTGAGCAGGCATGGCATATCAGCCCAGCCTGGATGCAGGATTTAAAGGGTGAAGACCAAGCGACAGCTTCTGGGAACAGTCAGTTAGAAAAACTGAATCAGCAATTCAATGACATGTATGCCAGTCAAGCCAAATACTTTAAGGCTTACAGCACGGTACGGGATAGTCAGGTTGGCTATTGGTTTAATCTGAGGGAACATCCTGAAATTGATCAGCATGAAGGGGCTGATCAAGAGTTCCTGATTATCTCCAAGCATTTCTACAATCAAAATAATTTACCGAAAGATTTACAGCAACAGGTGAGTCAGCTGCTCAGCCAAAGCCGCTGGGATCAACACGGCTATGACGAGGCAGAGCGTCAGGGTAATGAACTGACCTTGATTCGCCGTCAGATTAAAATCACCCCTGAATATGATCCAGAGTTGCATCGTCCGATTGCCTATCCGCAACGCGCCAAAGTGGTTGGGCCGGAAGGAGAAACCATTTATGTGGATGAATGGGGACGGATTAAGGTGCGCTTTCTGTTTACCCGTAGCGATGACCATGGACATGATGGTGGTGCGGGCAGCAATGACAATGACACCGACTCTGCATGGGTGGATGTCCTCACGCCTTGGGCGGGGGAAGGCTATGGTGCACGCTTCTTGCCACGGATTGGTGAAGTGGTGGTCATCGATTTCTTTGATGGCAATATCGACCGTCCTTTTGTGACAGGGCGAATCCATGAAGCGCAACGTTCTCCGACCAAGTTTGATGTCAAAGGACAACTCCCAGATACTAAAAAACTCAGTGGTATCCGCAGTCAGGAAGTCAATGGCAGTGGTTTTAACCAGTTACGTTTTGATGATACAACGGGGCAAATCAGTACCCAGTTACAAAGTAGCCATGCTGCAACACAACTGAATTTAGGTAATTTAAGCCACCCTAAAGTGCAGGAAAGCAGCAACGGTCGTGGTGAGGGCTTCGAGCTCAGAACCGATGCTTGGGGCGCTGTGCGGGCAGGCAAAGGCATGCTGATCAGTACCTATGCCCAAGAACAGGCCATTGCTGATCATCTGGAAGCTGCTCAAGCACAATCTTTGCTGTCACAGGGCTATGACAGCATGAAAATGCTCAGTGAAGTGGCTGCTAAACAACAGACCGATGCGCTGAATGTGATTAACCGCTTACCGAAGTTTATTCAGTCATTGGAACTTAAAACCACAGGTCAAGCACTGGATAGTACTTTAAATTTATTTAAAGAAGGGATGAGTAATGACCCAATTCATGCTTTAAAGGATTGCGGTGGTTTTATTGAGGATATTGGTGCACTTGGCGGTAATGCCAAAGGCGCAGTAGAAGAATTTAATGCGTTCTTTAGTGATGCCAAAGATGCGGTTGAAAATCTGAAAGAGTTCATTGAAAACGTAGAAGAGCATGGCGCTGATATTGTCAAAGGTAAGCTTGCCAGTATTAAAGATCGGATTCAGCAAAACCCGTTTGAGAGTATTAAAGAAGTCGGGAAGGTTTTGGCCAATGTCGATATTAAAGATTTTGAGCTGATGAGTACCTGTGGAACCTTTAGTAAAGGCAGCAAGTTAGACATCACTCCGTCCAAAGCCTTGAGCTCATTACAGGGCTTTATGGAAGGTTATACCCAAGGCTTGGAAAGTAGTTCCAATGCCAAGCAACAAGAGCAAGGCAAGATTTTCAGACAGGCCTTGATGTTGTTGGCATCACCGAATGGAATTGCGTTAACCACGCCTGAAAATATTATTTTGCAGGCCTCTCAGGATATTGCCGAGAGTGCCAGTGGTTCAATTAACCTGAGTGCACAGAAGAATATTATTGGGCATGCACAGGACAAGATCAGTTTGTTTGCCGCGCAAAAGGGCTTTAGAGCTTATGCAGCAAAAGGGAAATTGGAGTTGCAGGCGCAGGATGATCTAATTGAAGTGATTGCTAGGAAGGTCATTAGATTAATTTCGACTGAGGAAAAAATTGAGCTTACTAGTGCAAAAGAAATTGATATTAAGGCTGGAGGTAGTCAACTAATTGTGAATGGAGGTGGAGTGTTTATAAAAACAGGTGGCAAGTTTGAGGTGAAGAGTGGGCAGCATATTTTTTTAAGTGGTGAAAATATTTCTATACCAAAATATGATTTACCTAAGATAGAAAAGAATAAATTTAGCTTGAGATTTGCTCCATTTGGTAATGATATTAACTTTGATCTAATGGGCTTTGTTAACCAACCTTATAAAATTATTAATAAAGAAAGTGGAGAAATACTTTCAAGTGGTGTGATCACTGAAACAAAATTGCCACGAGTTTTCAGTGACACTGAAGATGAGGTGGAGTTGTCGATTGGTAAGGAGTTATGGAAAATTGATGTTCAAGAATTATCTTCTAGCGAAGAAAATGAATCAGAAAATGAAGTCGAAATTCCAGAAAATTTATATTGTGAATTTGAAGATGAAAACATTGAGCATGATTTTCTTGATTCAGACCTAATAAATTCGATAATAAATAAATAGGAATATAATTATGGCGAAATTTATTAAAGCATCTCATGACAGACCGACATTGACTGTTCAATATCTTTCAGATGATGGGAAAATCTTATTAAGAACAGGAGGAACAATTGCTTGGAGATTTAACAACCCTGGAAATATGAGACCTAAAGATAAAGGAATGTATCCAGGACAAATTGGTACTGGAAATACGAAAAGTGGAAATTTTGCTATTTTTGAAAGCTATGAAATAGGAAGACGAGAAAAAAAGGCTTTGCTTAGACGTAAATATAATAATTACTCATTAAAAGATGCTCTATATATTTATGCACCGCCTAATGAGAATGATACTGAAGCATATATTGCTTATTTAATAAAACACACAGGTTTTACTCGCTCGACCGTATTGTCATCGTTAGATGATAAAGGAATTGAGAAATTAATGGATGCTATGGAGCGTAAGGAGGGATATTATAATACAAATACACAACCTCCACGTTCTGATAAATGGATTAGTACTACAACTGTAAATGTTAGTAATGGTTCTAATCCATTAGCCGATCAAAAAATCATAATTAATCATAATGATAGGAAAAAAGAATATGTCACTAATAAAAATGGAAATTTACCTCCGATTCCTCATGTAAAACAAGGAGATAAAATTTCTTTTAGTGCTATGGTGGATGGTTGTGAAACATTAATTGGAGAGGTGGTAACTTCTGTTGAGTCTCAAGTGGTTAGTTTGGTTAATAATGCAGCCCGTTTTACCAGTAGGTTAATGCCTCAGAATGGATCTTTTAGCGCAAAAAAAGATGATATACCAAGAATTGATTATGTTGTTGTCAATGGTGATGTGCTCTCAAAAATTGCAAAGCGCTTTCGTGTCACTGCCCAACAAATTCAACAGTGGAATAATATAAAAAATGCAAATGAAATTTATGCAGGTCAAATGCTTGCGATAGGGTATTTTGCAAAAAAAATTAATGAGCAACAAAAAGGTAAAAGTAGAAATAGTTCTGCAAATATTTATAGAGTTAAATCTGGCGATACAATTTATAAAATTTGTAAATTAAAAGGTATCTCAATTGATAGTCTTATGAAAGCAAATCCACAGATTAAAGAAAGAGATACGATTTTAGTT
Source organism: Acinetobacter sp. NBRC 110496 (assembly GCF_000876115.1). Lineage (NCBI taxonomy): Bacteria > Pseudomonadati > Pseudomonadota > Gammaproteobacteria > Moraxellales > Moraxellaceae > Acinetobacter > Acinetobacter sp. NBRC 110496. The sequence goes on along the minus strand of NZ_BBTF01000004.1, from coordinate 92,123 downwards.
GGTCAAATAGTTACAATACCATCTTCTGTTTCTAGTACTCATACTAAACCAAAAAGTGAAACAAAAAAGCAAGAATCTAATGACGTTGGGACAGCAGCTTTGACCTCAATAACTACGGTTATCTCTGGTTTGGGGAATAATATACAAGAGGTTACAAGAAGTAAATCAGGAACAGGTGAGGGATTAGCGATTTTACCTGTGAATAATCGAGAAGCGCCATGGATGCCAATTGTAATTCGGGAGCTAAAACAATGGTATGGCAAAAGAGAGGGTGTCATTACAAAACAAGATAACTATCATATGTTAACAGGTAGTAAAATCAATACTTTGGTTGGTTCAACTCAGGCATGGTGCGCATCATTTGCAAATTATTGTTTACAAGAAGCTAAATATGCAAAATCAGCTGAGCCAGCAAGTGCATTAAGCTTTCGTCGTGATACAAAAAATTTTGTTAAAATAACAAAGCCTATTTTTGGTGCATTGGCAACTATCCCTACTTCCTCAGGAGCTAGTCCAGAAGCTAAATCAGGTTTTGGTCATGTTGGTTTTGTTTATTGTTTAGATAAGACGAGTGGTCGATTTCTTATAATAGGTGGGAATCAGGATGATCAAATCACGATTGCTAGTAAATCAATATCAGCTTATAGATTCTATGTACCAAAAGCTTATCATGAGTTTTCGAAATCTCAACTTTTGGAAAAGAAAATGTCTGTTGATGATCTATATGGAGCTTTAGGGCTAAAAACAGTTCGTACAAGCAATGCAACACGGTAGAATCAGGATATATTTATGAAATTTAGTACCATCTGCTTTTATTCTTCTTTATTTCTTTTAAGTGCTTGTTCACAATCAGAAACTCAAAATCAGCACTTAAATGAGAAAACTGAGCAAAAACTTGAAGCCCATGATAAAAGTACTGATTCGGTTATCTTGTATATGAAGAATGCAGAATCATCTGGTCAAGAAATGACAACAAAAGAACAGGCAGAATTTTATCGGGTTTTATTAAAGAAGTTAGATGGGCAAAGATTTTTAGTTCAGGATTTCTATATTACGGGTAAAAAACAAACTGATCCGTATATTTTAACAGATGGTAAATTGGATTATGTTTATAATGAACAAGCTGATACATCATATTATCCGAGAGAAGGTTCTAGAATTGTATGGTATGAGTCTGGTAGTAAAGCAGCGGAGACCGAATATAATGATCATAAAGAAAATGGTCTATGGCGTGTTTGGTATGAAAATGGAAATTTAAAGGAAGAAACAAATTATAAAGCTGGTAAAATAAATGGTAATAGTAAAAATTGGAATGAAGATGGCAAGTTAACAGGTGAGTGCAATTACAAAGATGGTTTGGAAGATGGTAGATGCTATGAAAAATATACTATGAACCCTCAAATTTTTATCTATGATGGTACATATAAAGAGGGAATTAAAGTGGGTAAATGGAAAGAGTGGGATGAGGAAGGTAAATTAGTAAAAGTAGAGAGCCATAATGATTAACTTAAAAATAAACGCTTTGTTTTTTTTCATAGTAGCGAACACCATATTTTTATCGCAAACATATGCGAGTGATAATTTTACAATCCTAACAGGTCATATATTAAATAAAAAGAGTATAGATGAACAAAATAAAATACATCCGTATGATGTTGTTTTATTGCCAACAGCTAGAGATTTTTATTTAAAAGAAGAGGGTGAAGAGTATAAAAAAATAAAAGAAATCCAGTTGAACTATTTAGATGTGAAATATAAGATTGAATATAATAAGCCCGCACAAATAACATGCAAAGGTTTGTATTCAGCTGATTCTATGTTTCATTATACCAATTTAATTTGTGTGGTTGGAAAAATAAATTATATAAAGCGATGATTTTAGTCTTGTGTAATTATAAGTTTCTAGGTGGCACTATTTGATTTTTTTAAAAAATTAATAGTTTTAATAATTAAGCCCTGAATTGATGAGCCGAAATAAATCATAGTGGAAATAGTAATAATGAAAAATACATCTGTTAGCTTAACTCTACTTGTAGTTTTATCAGTTTTAGGGTGTTCAGGTAATACAATTGCAGCAAAGGATATTAATAAAACAGAAGAAAATGTCAGAGTAATTAAATACCCTATATCATCAAATTTTTATTCAGAATGTAGAGAAAATAAATCTGAAAAAGAATGCAGGAAAATAAGTGATATAAAAGATTATTCTTATCAATCAACGAAAATTTTAAAAGAACTCCCAGTTGAAGTGAGTTTTTTGTCAGATAGTAAGGTAAAAGATCTTAATGTCGATAATTTTAGATTTATATCTAAGGGTAATGATATAGTTTACTCTATAGCTGAAAAGTATGTAGATACAGATGAAGAGGCTAAATCAGAATTTTATTTGATTAAAATTAAGCCAAAACTGGAAATAGAAAAAATAGGTGATTATTACTCAATTGATAGCTTAGGGATAATAACTTATAAAGATAACAATGGGAAATTACTAAAGAGAAGTTTAAAATAAAAATTACTTAATATTGAGCTGAAATACCCTAACTGAGTTGGGGTGTTTTTAAAATAAATTAAAAATTAAGAGTGGCTGATTTAGACTAATAGGAAATTTGAAATGAATTTTTTGAAAAAAGTAATGATATTTTCTGTTGGTTTAGTAGTATCAAGTTTTTGTTTTTCTAAAGAGAATGGTCAAAATATTAAAGTTGAGCCTTGTGGTTTTGATTATGATGTTAATAACTATTACTGTAAAACGGATAAAATTAAAGTTTTTGAAGGAAATATTGGAAGAAAGTCAGATTTTAATAAAGATTATTCTGTAATAAAAATTGATGATGGAAAATATTATAGATTGGCCGCATTAAATCAAAGAAGTTATAAAGTTTACCCTTTGAATTACCAAATAAATAAGAAAAAAGCTAACTTTAATTACGCTGTTGAAAAAGATGAGTTGTGTGTATCAGGGGATTTATATTCTTATAGAGATACATATTTAAATTCAAAAGCGTGCTTTAAAATTATTGATAACGCTTTTGTAAAAGTGAGTATTGTAGAGGATATAAGTCAAAAAAATAATAGTAATAGCCTTGTGTTTATTAAAACACCTATCTCATCTGATTTCTTCTCTAAATGTAATGAGAAAAATCCAGTGAAAAAATGTGAGCAGCTTGAAAGTTCTAATAATAGGGCATATTCTTTATCTGAGTTAAAGAAAATATCTCCTGATTTTTTGAATATATTTGATAATCCTAAAGTGGATTCATTGAATGCAAATACGTTTAGGTTTCTTCCTAAAATGAAAGATGGTTTTTATTCTATTGCTGAAAAGTATATGGAAACAGATGAAGGAACTAGTTCTGAGTTTTATCTGATAAAATTAAAACCTACACTAAATGTAGAGAAAATTGGTGATTATTACTCAATTGATAATTATGGAGTAATAACTTATAAAGATAAAAATGGAAAATTATTGAAGAGGAATTTAAATTAATTTGAACACTATATTTAGTATTTTTTAGTACACCTCAATAGTTTTGGGGTGTATTTTTTATAAATTAATCTAATTTTTTATAGGGAGGTTGAAATAAAGATTATGAATAAATTTATTTTTTTAAAGATGATAGTTGCTTATGGTTTTTTCTTTAACTTTTGTTATGCAAAAGAAAATTCTTCATGGAATGATTATCTTCAAGATTCTACCCAAGTGAAATCACCTGTGGAATATCTAGATGTATATAATAAGTATTCAGTTATCAATCCTAATTTAAAAATAAAGTTAACGGATTTTGGTAATATTGATAAAACAAAGAAAAATATTAACTACACATTAAAAAAATATGGTGTCCAAATATTAAATGGTAAGGTTGTATATGATGTTTTAAGGACAGCAGTGCCTGTGGAGTCTAATGTTGACTTAGCTTTACTATATCACGATAAAGCTATTTTAGCTTTTAGAATAAGAGAGTTAAGTACTGTTAACTATGTTAAAGTTCCGTTTAAAAGTAATAAAGTCACTGTTTTTATATATAATATAAATAATAATAATTTTACCGAAATACCCGTTATACATTCTGATAGTGAAGATAAGAGTGAACAAACAGACCAACTCATGGGTGATCAGGTAACATATGACATTAAGAAAGGACAGTATACTTATCTTGCAAATGTTAAAACTTATAAAGATGGAAAAATTTCCCAATTCAAGGCTGTTTTAAATGGTAGCTTAAAATGTATTTCGTCGACTTTAGGTTGTGAAACAACAGGAATTCTGTCTGCTGAAAAACAAGCTAAGTAATTTAATTTAGATTTTGGTTAGGTATTTTATTTTAAAGGAATTTATTATGACTTCATCCTATAGAAAATATACCTACATTCTAGGCTTGGTCAGTCTAAGTCTCTTAGCTTCTTCCTGTAGCAATGCGCCAGAAAAGAAACATGAAATTTCCGATCAAAGCCAAATAAAAAAAGGCCCGTCAATTTCTACAAAGTTAAAAAATGATGATGGTTTCCTGATCACTTCGCTTCCTTATAACTCAAATGCACATCTTAACTGTATTTTATCGGCACAAAGAATGAACTGCGGCTCAATCAATTTGATTGATAGTGTTCGTCTAATCAAAGTTTATAACTTTATCAACCCACGTTATGGTGATTCAGTCGTTTTCCCAGAAACAAGTGCAGGCATTTTATTAATTGCATCTCCTTCTTCAAGTGAAGCAGGAAATCCAGAAATAAATCTGACAACAGTAAACAAGTTTGGTTTGGTTAAAAGCATTACCTTAGATGCATCTCAAAATATTGTGATTAATCAGAAGTATGAAATTTTATATAAAGAAGATGGAAAAGATCTAAAACTGAAATTAAATGACCGAGGTGAATTTGTGAAGTAAAGCTATTCCTTAGATGATTGAGCCTGTTACAGCTTTTGACCGAAAAAAGCTCAGCTAAAATCTAACTGAGCTTTTATCGTTTAGGTCTCAACAATGCCTTCTAAATCATCAAAGGTATAGTTATGCGGGACATTGATCATATGGGTTTGTACACCGGCCTCAACTTTTTCTCTGGCATCTGGGTATAACCAACGCGTAATCTGTTCGGCCACACTCGAATGATACTGAATTTCAAAATGATTCAGCCCATAAAAAACTGCTTTATGCGTATCAGGCAACTTCAACTGAAAACGTGGATTCTGGTGTTCACCCAAAGCACTCTTCACACTGACCAAATAGTCCCCAATCACAGACAGCGCTTTATTCCGTAACTTCTCAAATTCTAAAGTCCCTGCAATCAAGAAGGTATTGATATGGGACGGTAACGGAGCGGGTTTGCGATTGTCATCAGCAAAACCAATGCGGGCATCATTGTGTTCCCAGTCATCATCACGAACACTGCCATAACGCAGATCGAGTATGCCATTACTACGCACATTCACCAACTGACCTAGCAAGTTGATAAAGGGGAAGCCGCCGAGTTTGTCCTGCAAGACGAAACCAAAGCGTTCAAGTACTGCACCATGATGAGGCGAACCGATGCAGACCAGATTCTCGACCATATGAACCCATTGATACAGATTCTGTTTGCCATAAAACAGGGCACTACGTGAAACCAAGCCGCCCATACTGTGGCCAATCAGGTCAATACTGGTGATACGTGGGTTACGTTGCACCAAATCCTCTAAGGTATTGGCAAAACTACGGCCATTGGCAGAAATTCGGCGTCCGGTGTTGTAATTGAGATACAACATGGTGTTGTTATCTCGTTGCGCAAGTAAGCGTTCACCAATCCCGCCATAGCGATGATTAGACCAGGTCAAATGGTTCATGCATAAACCATGGGCAAGAATTACCACACGTCCGGTTAACTCGCCTTGCTGTAAAGAACCATAGTGATCATAAAGCACCATTGGCAAGGCCATTGGATTGTGTTGCTTTAAAAAGAAATCACCAAAAATTCCATTCAGTGCGCCCACTAAAAAATGCAGTGTGGGAGTCAGAGGTTTGTCATGTAAGACTGGAAATTTTTCAATAATGCGACGTAAATTGGGCGCAAGAAAGTGACTGCCATATTTTTGCAGTGCTACATAAGAGAACTGATAAAATTTTTGCAGTTGTGGGTGCTTTTGTAATTGTTTGGCTTTTTGTGCACTTAAACCGAGCGTTGTCCTTAATACCTCGGTTTGTACCACTTGAATCAGTTCGTGTACGCCACTGAGGCTGGTACTGACCAGCTGTGCCAAACCCTCCAAAACATCTGCCTGACTTGGGGGCGTGCGATCCCACTTACAATAAGTTTCATGCAGAGGTGTTAAACTTGGCATATTAATTTCCCCATCCTTGATATATACCGAAGGTTTGAAGTGATTTTTCTGAATATTGTTTAGATAAACTACAACAAACGCTTACATCTTATGTCTTTCATGCGTAATTTTTTTAGAATACTGATGAACGGAGTACAGTATCGTTTTTTGTGTCAGACAATATCGAGCTTAAATGTAATTTATATTGTTGTTTGATTAACAATTAATCAAAATAATGTGATTTATTTCACTTTATGTCAAGCTATTGCCTATTTGGGTGCGTATGCAAATTATCTATCTACATGGTTTTCGCAGCAGTCCGATGTCAGTAAAAGGGCAACAGCTGCAACAATTTTGTGCACAGCATGACACGATACAGGTGCATTTACCTGATTTAAATCAAACGCCCGAGCAGGTACTGACACAACTTTCGCAGCTTATCGAAAATTTACCATCTGATAAAGTGGTTTTAGTTGGAAGTAGCCTTGGAGGCTTTTACGCGACATATCTTGTCGCCAAATATGCCTGTCCTGCTGTACTGATCAATCCAGCTATGCAACCATGGCAATTATTCGAAGATTTATTCGGGATTGAGCAAATCCCGCTCAAAGTCACTGAATCATGGACGCTTGATGCCGATCAATTGCAGCAATTACAATCGATTGCTGACACGAAACTCAATCATGCTGATAAAATTCTGGTGCTGTTGCAACAAGGCGATGAAGTCTTGGATTATCGTGAAGCTCAACGTTATTATAGTGCTGTTCATCCATCATCATTGATTTTAACCGACGCAGATGGTAATCATGCAATGGATGATTTTGAAGAAAAATTACCTTTAGTTCTCGAATTTTTATCGGCAGCCCTCCAATAAGGAAGTCAGACCCAGTGACACAATACACGGCACAATCCCTTGAAGTTCTTTCTGGTTTAGATCCAGTTCGTCGTCGACCAGGCATGTATACCGATACCTCACGTCCAAACCATTTGGCGCAAGAGGTAATTGATAATGCAGTCGATGAAGCGCTTGCAGGGCACGCCAATCAAATTTGTGTCACGGTTTATGAAGATGGCTCATTGTCGGTTGAAGATAATGGACGGGGGATGCCTGTCGATATCCATCCTGAATATGGACAAAGTGGTATCGAAATCATTTTGACCAAATTGCATGCCGGTGGCAAATTCAGCACCGATAACTACCAGTTTTCGGGGGGATTGCACGGGGTTGGGATTTCGGTGGTGAATGCGCTATCGACCCGTGTTGAAGTTGCGGTACAGCGTCAGGGTAACCTGTATCAAATGGCCTTTGAACAAGGTGAGCCTGTTGCTCCTTTATCGGTGCTTGAAGGTAAAGTGGCCAAGCGCGCAACGGGTACAACGGTGCGTTTCTGGCCTGAAGGCAAGTATTTTGATAGCCCTAAATTTGCACTGAAAGCGCTGAAACATAATTTAAAAGCCAAAGCCGTTTTAGCCGCGGGCTTAAAGATTATTTATGACGATAAAATCAATAAAGAAAAGATTGAATGGCAGTTTGAAAATGGTCTGGTCGACTATTTGATGGATGAACTGCAAGATCGGGACATCTTGCCTGATCCTGCTTTTGTCAGTAGTGGCCAAGCAGACCGCGCGGCCTGTGAGTTTGCGATTTGCTGGAATGTCGAAGGTGGCGAGCAGATTCAGGAAAGTTATGTCAACCTGATTCCAACCGCGCAAGGCGGTACCCATGTCAATGGTTTACGTTCGGGTGTGACGGAGGCTTTGCGTGAGTTCTGTGAATTACGCAATTTGTTGCCACGTAATATGAAGTTGTCTGCGGAAGATGTTTGGGATGGGGTGAATTTTATTCTATCGCTGAAATTCCAAGAGCCACAATTCTCGGGCCAAACCAAAGAACGGTTATCCAGTCGTGAAGCCTCTAATATTGTACTGAACATCGCCAAAGATGCGTTTGCTTTATGGCTGAATCAACATGCGGAGATTGCGACGCAATTGGCTGAAATGGCGATTGCCAAAGCCGGACGTCGTCTCAAAGCCGCTAAAAAAGTTGAACGTAAAAAGATTGTTGCCGGCCCGGCTTTACCTGGAAAGTTGGCAGACTGTGTCGGCTTAACTCGTGAAGACAGTGAGCTGTTTATTGTCGAGGGAGATTCTGCAGGCGGTAGTGCCAAACAGGCGCGAGACAAGAATTTCCAAGCGATTATGCCGATCCGCGGAAAAATTCTGAATACTTGGGAAGTCTCTTCGGACGAAGTGCTGGCTTCTCAAGAAGTGCATGATATTGCCATCGCCATTGGCGTTGATCCGGGCAGTGATGATCTGTCTGAATTACGCTATGGCAAAATCTGTATCCTTGCCGATGCGGACTCGGATGGTCTACATATCGCCACCTTATTATGTGCTTTATTTGTCAAACATTTCCCGACTTTGGTTGAAGAAGGTCATTTGTTTGTGGCGATGCCGCCGCTCTATCGTATTGATATTGGTAAAGAAGTGTACTACGCCTTGGACGATGATGAGCTTGAAAGCATTTTGAAGAAGGTCAAGGGCAATAAAAATCCGCAGATCACCCGATTCAAAGGGTTGGGTGAGATGAATGCCAGTCAGTTGCGTGAAACCACCATGGACCCGAACACCCGTCGTTTGGTGCAGTTGGATTTGGATGATGCGCATTTAACCGCAGGTTTATTGGATAAATTGCTGGCGAAAAAGCGTTCAGCTGACCGCAAACACTGGTTAGAGCAAAAGGGTAATCTCGCTGATATTACTGTCTAAATGGCTTGAGCCATGCACCGATTAAAGCCAAGCTGATGCTTGGCTTTTTCTTTGGCTGCTTGATTCTGATTCGAGCTGAACAAATTTGCATCATTTTAGTTCATCGCGTATTTTTTGTATGCAATGTTGTATACAAGATCCATGAAATAATCAGAGACCTTGATTAAATATAATAAAAAACAATTGGTTATTGTGTTGGCATAAAAATTGAATAACTCCACCCAGTAAAAATCACAATATTGATGGGTGGAGAGGAAGATGCAAAATAAATTGTCGATGTCCGTACTGATGGCTGCCATGATGGGAATCGGTCTGGTCGGCTGTTCAAAACCAGCAGAAAAAACAGAACAAACCAAAACAGAAACCAAGATGGCACCCGCAACAAGCGGCGACACCATTAAAGTGGGAATCCTGCATTCACTTTCAGGCACCATGGCGATCTCAGAGACTTCGCTGAAAGACACCGCCTTGATGACCATCAATGAAATCAATGCCAATGGTGGGGTACTGGGTAAAAAGTTAGAACCTGTGATTGTTGACCCTGCGTCGGATTGGCCATTGTTTGCAGAAAAAGCCCGTCAGTTGATTACTCAAGATAAGGTCGCAGTCATTTTTGGCTGTTGGACATCCGTTTCGCGTAAATCAGTGCTGCCTGTGGTCGAAGAGTTGAATGGCTTGTTGTTCTACCCAGTGCAATATGAAGGCCAAGAACAATCTAAAAATATCTTCTATACCGGTGCAGCACCGAATCAACAAGCGATTCCTGCGGTTGAATATTTGATGGGGGATGAAGGCGGTAAAGCAGAACGTTTTGTGTTGCTCGGCACCGATTATGTCTATCCACGCACCACCAATAAAATCTTACGTGCCTTCTTGAAGTCGAAAGGCGTGGCTGATGCCGACATCATGGAAGAATACACCCCATTTGGTCACAGCAATTATCAAACCATTGTTTCCAATATTAAGAAGTTCTCTGCGGGTAAAAAGACTGCGGTGATCTCGACTATTAATGGAGATTCTAATGTGCCGTTCTATCGTGAATTGGGTAACCAAGGCATTAAAGCATCCGATATTCCAGTCATGGCCTTCTCTGTAGGTGAGGAGGAATTACGTGGGATCGATACCAAACCATTGGTCGGTCATTTAGCAGCATGGAATTATTTCATGTCGGTGAAAAATCCGAAGAACACCGAGTTTGTGAATAAATTCAAACAATATGCAGTGCAATACAAATTGCCAAATGCCGACAAAGTCGTGACCAACGATCCGATGGAAGCGACCTATGTTGGGATCAATATGTGGAAGCAAGCCGTTGAAAAAGCGGGCACGACTGAGGTCGACAAAGTCCGTGATGCGATGGCGGGTCAGACCTTCGCTGCCCCATCAGGCTATACCCTCAAAATGGATGAAAGCAATCACCATCTACATAAGCCAGTGATGATTGGGCAGATCCGTGCGGATGGCCAATTTGATGTGGTCTACAAAACACCGCAAACCATCAAGGCCGAGCCTTGGAGTCCGTATATCCCGAAATAAAGTTTTTTCGCCTGCTGTGTTGGCAGCAGGCATTTTTGTTCTGACTTTTTGATCTATTTAAAACCGTAAAAATAAGGGGGAGTTCTATGACGAAACACTATGTTTTGGCACTGCTCTGCATCATGGCACAGATAATGTTTAGTCCAGCATGGGCAGAAGTCACATCCGCAACAACCGTGACGTCTACAGCTTCTCAAGATGCGATTCAGACCTTTGTGAAGTCAGATTTTGCGGCGCGTCGTGCCATGCTCAATCAATGGCCTGCCAGTATTGAACAGCTGGATCAACTGGTCGCCTATATTGATCAAAATGAGCTGTATACCGACAGTGCAGGCAATACCTATCTGTTAAAAAATGATGACAAACTGTTCAGTTACCCCGCACAGCAAGCCATTGAAAATTGGCCTGCCGATCTCACCCAAGTCACTTTGGTCAATACTCTGCGCAAGGCGCTGAATTTTGGTCAGGCCAAGGCCAAACTGAATTCTACAGATGCCTCGCAACGTTTGGCTGCGGTGGATATTTTAGAAAATAATTTGGCTGAACTCGATGTCGCGATGGTGAAGCAGCTTTATCTGAATGAAAAAAATGATCAGGTCAAAGCACGTTTAGCACAGCTCAAAGCCCGTTTGGATTTTAACAGTCCTGATGCGTTTACCCAGCTTGAAGCCGTAAAAGTCTTGGCGGATTCCAATCGTCCTGATGTGTTTGCCTTAATCACTCAAACTTTACAACAACCACAAAGCAATCCTGCATTGAAGGCAGCGTTGTTGGATGCACACAATAAAATTAAAACCCGACTACAAATCAGTGAGTGGTCAGGCCATATCTTTTCTGGCCTCAGTACCGCCAGCATTTTGCTGCTTGCGGCACTTGGCTTAGCCATTACCTATGGTCTGCTTGGGGTAATTAACATGGCACATGGTGAGCTGATCATGATCGGTGCCTATACCACCTATGTGATTCAAAGCTTTTTTAAAACCCATTTTGCGGGGCTGGTGGACTGGTATCTATTGGCGGCAATTCCTGCGGCTTTTCTGGTTAGTGCCTTGATGGGCATGTTGATTGAACGCACCGTGATCCGTCCGCTCTATGGTCGACAATTGGAGACTTTACTTGCGACCTTTGGGGTGAGTCTGATCCTGATGCAATTGGTGCGGATGGTGTTTGGTGCGCAAAATGTCGAGGTTTCTAACGTGGTATGGCTCAGTGGTGGCATCGCGGTGACGCCAAGCTTAATGCTACCTTATAACCGAATTGCGATTATTGCTTTTACTGTTGCGGTGCTATTACTGCTGCTGTTTTTACTCAATAAAACCCGTTTTGGTTTATTTGTCCGAGCTGTGACCCAAAACCGTCAAATGGCGCGTGCTGTGGGTATCCGTTCTGCACGAATTGACATGATGGCCTTTGGACTGGGCTCAGGTTTGGCAGGGTTGGCAGGCTGTGCCTTGGCGCAGGTGGGTAATGTTGGACCTGACCTTGGGCAAAATTACATTATTGATGCCTTCCTTGTGGTCGTGGTCGGTGGTGTTGGTCAAGTCTGGGGCGCGGTATTGGCAGCCCTTGGATTGGGCATTAGTGGCACGGTGCTGGAAATTGGTTTAGGTGCAGTGCTGGCAAAAATTATTCTCTTGGTTCTTGTGATTTTGTTTATCCAAAAGCGTCCACAAGGTTTGTTCGCCATCAAAGGCCGTTTTGTGGAGTAAGCCCATGAAAATCACTTCTTTATTTGCCGACAAACCGTATAGCGCCGTGGCGATTGCAGTTTGTTTCGGGGTGCTGTTGCTGTTGCCGTGGTTGCATCTGTTGTCGCCTGATTCGACCTTTTATCTGTCTGCTTATTGGATCACCTTGATTGGCAAGATCATGTGTTTGGCCTTGGTGGCTTTGGCATTGGATTTGGTCTGGGGCTATGCTGGGATTTTGAGCTTGGGGCATGGTTTGTATTTTGCTTTGGGCGGTTATGCCTTTGGCATGTACCTGATGCGTCAATCCGCAGGCGATGGGCTGCCTGATTTTATGCGTTTTCTCAGTTGGACGGAGTTGCCATGGTATTGGGTCGGTACCGAGCATATTGCCTGGGCTTTGGCTTTAGTCATTCTTGTTCCTGGTCTGATCGCATTTATTTTTGGTTTCTTTGCCTTTCGCTCGAAAATCAAAGGTGTGTATTTTTCGATTATTACTCAAGCCATGACCTTTGCCGCAGCGTTATTGTTCTTCCGCAATGAAACAGGCTTTGGCGGCAATAATGGTTTTACGGGTTTTAAGACCATTCTTGGTTTTGATATCACCTCTGCACCGATGCGTGCCACGCTATGCTTTGTGACGGCATTGATGTTGATGTTGTGCTTCCTTGGTCTGCGCCAACTGATGAATCGTCCTTATGGACGGGTCTTGGGTGCAATTCGTGATAGTGAAAATCGCTTGCAATATCTTGGCTATCGCACGTTGTGGTACAAGCTGTCGGCATGGGTACTGTCGGCGGTGATTGCGGGTATCGCTGGGGCATTATATGTGCCGCAGGCGGGCATCATCAACCCAAGTGAAATGAACCCAGTCAATTCAATCGAAATGGCGGTGTGGGTGGCTGCGGGTGGACGCGGAACCTTGATTGGCCCAATTTTAGGGGCTGGTTTAATCAATGCAGTGAAAACCTATTTCACAGTGGCTGCACCAGAAGCATGGTTATTGATCTTAGGTGCGTTGTTCATCGTGGTGACCTTATTCTTACCTAAGGGTGTCATTGGTTTATTTGACCGTTTTAAAAAGGAGCGTGACTAAATGAGTGATGTATTAATAGACTCAGCTCAACATGGCGGTCAACTGGGTGAGGGCTATGGTCGTGCCAAGCCACAAGGTGCGGATTTTAGCCACGGCATTGCCTTGTATCTGGAAAAAGTCAGTGTCTGGTTTGACTCATTCCGAGCCTTGAATGATCTGTCGCTGTACATTGCTGAGGGCGAATTACGCTGTATTATCGGGCCAAATGGGGCGGGTAAAACCACCTTGATGGATGTGATTACTGGTAAAACTCGTCCGACCACAGGCACGGCATTTTTTGGGCAAAACTATGATCTTGCCAAAATGAGTACCGAGCAAATTGCTGAAGCGGGCATCGGTCGAAAATTCCAAAAACCAACCGTATTTGAAAATTTTACCGTCATGGAAAATCTACTGTTGGCAGCACCTCGAGATAAACGGGTGAAAAAAAGTTTATTTTCCCGTTTAGATCCAGAAGCGCAATTGGCCTTGGATGAAAGTCTGGAACAGATCCGCTTACAGGAATTTGTGCAAAAGCCAGCAGGGTTACTTTCACATGGACAAAAACAGTGGCTGGAAATTGGCATGTTGCTGATGCAACGACCGCAGTTAATTTTACTGGATGAGCCTGTTGCTGGTATGACCGATGCTGAAACTGAGCGCACGGCTGAACTGTGTCTGGAGCTGAAGAAAAATCATACTCTTGTAGTGGTCGAGCATGACATGAGCTTTATTGACACCATCAGTGAGAAAGTCACGGTACTGGCGCAAGGGGCAATCTTGGCCGAGGGCACATTGGCAGAGGTTCAGGCCAATGAAGATGTGATTGAAAAGTATTTAGGACGCTAGGAGAGACACATGCTAGAAGTGAAACAAATCAATCAATTCTATGGTGGCAGTCATATTCTGCGTGATGTGTCTTTTAACGCGCCTGTGGGTGAATGCAGTGTGGTGCTAGGACGTAATGGTGTGGGCAAAACCACCTTGCTGAAATGCTTGATGGGCATTCTGCCGATTAAGTCGGGGCAAATCCTGCTGGATGGCAAAGACATCGCCAAAATGTCCCCTGAGCAACGGGTGCGTGCGGGTTTGGCCTATGTGCCGCAAGGTCGTGATATCTTTTCAACCTTGACCGTAGAGGAAAATATTTTAATTGGTATGGCGAAATTTTCAGGAGCCAAGACCCGTAAAGTGCCAAGCCATTTATATGAAATTTTCCCTGTGCTGGATGAAATGAAACATCGCCGTGGTGGTGATTTATCCGGTGGGCAGCAACAACAGCTTGCGATTGCCCGTGCTTTGGCTTCAGAGCCGAGTGTTTTGATTTTGGATGAACCGACCGAAGGGATTCAGCCCTCGATTATTAAAGATATTGGTCGGGTGATTCGTAAGCTGGCCGATCAGGGCGAAATGGCGATTATTCTGGTAGAGCAGTTTTATGATTTTGCCGAAGAGTTGGCAGATGCGTATACCGTCATGGCGCGTGGGCAGGTGATTGCGCAAGGGCGGGGGGAGGAGATGCCTGAGAAGGGGATTCGAGAGTTGGTGGCGATTTAAAACACTCGAAAGAGATTTTCGGCCTACGGCCTGATTAAACAGTGATCATTGTGGAATCTTATTGTTTTATATCTAATCTTAGGATAAACCTGCGGTTCGCCCTACTTTGGTTTCGCCCTGAGAAGCGTTTGAAGCTTCGTAAGGGCAAAGGCATTTATCACCTATGCAATGAGTGATTAAAGCTGCTCAATCTTTATTGCAACTTTTCTTGCGCTTCGCTAAAGCTTTAGTCGCTTTAGCTTGCTCAGGTTGTAGATGACATTTCCGAGTATCATATTTGAGGCTGACTTTTGATGGTTTGTTAACCTTCAACCTTATAGAACGTTCCGCCTGCATAGACATTGTGTCCAAAGCCACATGAGGACTCACCATTGTTTTGTTCAACCTCAATTTTTTGTCCAAGCTTTGCATCATTGGCAAATTGGAGTTTGATCTGACAGTCTTCATAGCGATAGCTGGCTTGCTTTGACTTGAGTGGCATGGTCGTTTCGAATTGCCCCATATTCGGACCATAGATCAAACCGCGCAGCCCGAAGTAGTAGCCATCGAAGGCGATCTGATATTGATTCTGTTTTTTGCTGACCTTGAGATAATCCCATTGTCCAAAACCATTGGCACGGACATAAGTCCCTTGTAGGTCAGAGGATATTTTAGGTTTAGGCAATTGTTTTAAGTTGTATTGACTGGTTTTCGAGTCTTTATCTCTGAGAAACCAAACGCTTGCCCATTGCGGTTTGCCTAACTTGGCATAACTCAAGCCGACATTATTGTTGGCGATTTCAATATCTCGGTCACTGACCTGAATACCGCTTTCATCTGCATTGGCCTGACAAAAATGCGCCCATGCTGCTTGGTCTTCAAATTGTTTGGCGGCTTTGAGATATTGTTTTTGATCGTAAAACTTTTTACCTGCTTGTGCATATTGTTTCACTTTGGCACAACCTTGCTGTAATTCCTGCTCAAAAGAAAATTCGGCAAAGCTGGCGCTTGAACTGATTGCCATGACGAGGCACAGACCGAGTTGGGATGTTTTAATCATTTTGGCTATTTTTGAAATGAAGTCTTGTTTTCATTTTAAGCCATAATAGAGTTGCCTGACAGTACGGTAAAAGTAAGGTTTTTATGGAGATTCTGTGAGTTGCAGTTGCATCCAGACCAAATCCCGCCATGTCCCAAACTTTTGTCCTACCTGCGGCATATAGCCTGTTTGGACAAAACCAAGCTGTTCGTGTAGCACAATCGAGCCCTTATTTTCACTATCAATGGCAGCCACCATGATATGCATGTTTTGCTGTTTGGCCAGATGAATCAGTTGTTGCATCAGGGCCTTGCCCAGACCTTGGCGTGCATAGCTGGGGTCAACAAACACAGAATGTTCAATGCTTTGACGATAGCCGCTGATGGTTCGAAAGGCTGTGTAATAGGCATAAGCAGCGACTTGATGGCTATTCAGGTCTTCAACCACAATCATGGGAAAATGCTGTTGCTGCATGTTATGGAAGCGTTGTTGATAATCCGCAAGTGAAACAGCTTGATCATTCCAGTTCGCCGTGCCATTGAGAATCTCTGCATTATAGATGGCAAGGATTGTCTCAAGGTCATCAACGGTGGCAAAACGAATTTTGAAGGGTGCAGCTACACAAGATGGGGCAAGAGCAATATTTACAGACATGGGCGAAGGTCATCACATCAATCAATAGATACAACGTTGATAGAACCAAAATCAACGATGCTTAATATTCGGTGATACAAATAAAAACAGCAAGGAATTCCTTGCTGTTTTTAACATTCTAAAGCGTTTAGAAGTGGTATTTAATTAAAGCGCTGACGTTGTTTTCGTCACGGTTTTTCATACCGAATTTGTTATTCCAAATCGAATGCTCAACACCTAAATAAAGACGTGTATCCGGTGAAATGTGTTTACCTAGATTCCACTTGTATTGCGTGGTCCAGTTCAGTTCGCTGGCATGATCTTTCTCGCCAGTCGACCAGTCAAGGAAACCATCCACCAAAAAGTCTTCATTTGATACTTTAAATGGCAAAGCATAAGCGATGGTCATTTGATAGTCATCAGCAGTTTTTTCGTTGTTGGCGCGATAGAAGTTGACATTCATATATTGGAAATATGGAACTGCAAGATCGAAGCCGACACCATACAAGAAGTTGTCAAAACTAGAGAAATCGTCGTTATTGCTTTCCCAGGTGGTTGAGATCAATACATCTTTAATCGGGCCAAACGCAAGTTTCTGACCTGAAATTTCACCGAGGCTTAAACGAGGAGAAAGCTCGAAATAGGTGCTTTTATGGTCATCGCTGCCACGCATACGATCCATAAAGAAAAAGACATCGGCATATTTAACTTTTGCCGCATACTCAACGGTCAATGTTGTTTGTTTTTTATCAACAACTTCATAGTTTTCACCATATAGTCCGGTCAAGCTAAAGTCTTGCCAAATCGGCTTTGCTTGCGCAAAAGTTGCTGTTGATCCCAATAAACATACCGCTGTAAGTTGCTTCAATTGCATTTAAAAAATCTCCCCCCAAAAAGGCGTGTAAAGCATACAAGGTATTAAGCAAAAATAAAGCCAAATTTGACCAAATGAACAAAAGAATTGTATATGGCAAAGCAGGTGATTCAGGGGGTAAAAATAATGCTCTTTTTGCTGAAGATTTCATCAAAATGTCAAAAATCAGCTTGCATATTTGTAAGGAAAGACAGATATTGAAGTTATAGAAGATCTTCTTACATACTGAAAAGCAACAGATGCAAGCGAGGAGACAACAGGTATTTACATAATCAAAATATACAACTGCACTGAATGATCGCATGCTCAAAGTGTGCCAAATAAGAAAGTTTTGTAGCACCGTCTCACAGATAAGAGAGGAAGATATTTATGAATATTGAAATCCGTACAGATAAAAACATTCAAGGTAGTGAACGCTTAATCAGTTATGTTCGTGCAGAACTTACACAAGAATTTCAACGCTATAGCGAGCGTATTACACATTTTTCGGTTCATATTAGTGATGAGAACGGGGAGAAAACGGGCGATCATGACAAACGTTGTATGATTGAGGCTCGTCCAGCAGGAATGAAACCTGTTGCAGTGACACATAAAGCAGCAAATATTGATAACTCGATCCATGGTGCGATTGATAAACTGAAACGTAGTTTGGAGCATCTCTATGAGAAAAAAGAGCACCACCGTGGTGGTTTACCCGAATATGTTGATGTCGATGATGATGTAAAAGTAGATGATGAAGCCTAAGAGGCAACGCATAAAAAAAGCCCTGTTTGGGGCTTTTTTTATGCCTGTATCAAATTTATACATGATTTTTTAGGTGCTTTTATAAAATCCTGTCAGGATATTCGGCATAATAGACCCATTAAAAAATATTGTGAGAAATGGTCATGTTAAATAAGCAGCAGCAGGCCTTGGTGCAAGCCATACAACAACTCGATTTAGACCAAGTGCGAGCTTTACTTGCTGAAGGACTTGATCCGAATTTTATTGACCCGGAACAAGGTCCCCCAGTTTCCGTCATTTGTGATGGTTTATTTGTCTGGTGGGAACAAATCTGTGAGGCCTATGAAGCCGGAAAACCCTTGAGCGAAACAGAAAAGCAACAACAGCTGCAAGTTTATTTAGACATTTTAGATGTGCTCATTCAAGCCAAAGCCAATTTGCATTTATGGGACGCAGAAGAATTTTATGGTCCGCTTTGGGATGCAGCAAGTTCTGCCTGCGTGCCTGTGGTTCAACGTTTACTTGATGAAAAAGTCGATCCAAATACCCGTGATGAAGAAGGTCTCACTGTTTTATCATCGATCAGTCAATTATTTTTTGATTGCGAATTTGATGAAATCGATTGGTCTGAGTCATTGCAGGAAGAGCGTGCAACATTGGAGTTGCTACGTCAACATGGTGCAAAAATGTCAAAAGAGCTCAGCGCATAAGCGAAGCCAGCAAAATACAAAGAGGAACATGATGAAAACATTTCAAACATTGAGCTTGGTTACAGCATCGATGCTGGCAAGTACGGCTTTTGCGGCTGACTTTTCTTTTGATCGCCCTGGTTCGGGGATCAGTACAGGGATTACTCCTGTCGGGCAGTTAGCCTGGGAGCAGGGTTTGCCAACGGTTAGCTACCACGAGGGGAGTGTCAATGGAGTCAAAGACAAGACTTTAACCTTGAATGGTGACATGTTATTGCGTACTGGTTTGGCAGATGGCCTGGAATTACAACTCGGTTGGCAAGGGCCTGTTTGGCAGCAGTACAAACGTGCAGGCGTGACAAAAGAAAGCAATGGTTTAGGCGATGTCAGTATCGGTTTGAAAAAAGCCATTGATTTAAAAGATGACCGTTTATCGATGGCATTATTGGCCGAAGCAATTATTGCAACGGGCAATGATGAATTCACGGCACATGATGATATCTATAGCTTAACCTCAGCCGTGGCATATAAGTTCAGTGATTTGATTGGTACCTCGATTACCATGCGTTATGAAGCGCAGAACAGTAATTGGGCGGTGACTGCGATTCCAACCATTGACTATAAAATTGCAGGTAAATTATCGGGCTATTCTGAGTTTGTTTACCGTAAAGCAGAGAGTCAAGACTATGAATATGGTCTAGGCACAGGTCTGATTTATGCCTTGAATAATCGTATGCAATTGGATGCCAGCATTGGGGTTGATCTCAATGGGGATCAGAAAGGTTATAACGGTGGCTTCGGCGTGTCGGTTTTATTCTAACAACAATGCTCCTGAATTCTCTTAAATTCACTTCTGCATAAGTGGCAGGGAGGCTCAGGAGAATAACAGTGAGATAATCATGAAAATGTCTGTTCAAGGTGGTAATTGTTTCCCACTGATGAGTTGGTTTGTGGGGACCTTATTGCTGTTATGTGGGTCGTTGGCTTACGCGCAAGCGAATTCATCAGCAGCTTTGCTGAGCCCTGAACAGGCATTTGCATTTACAGTTGAATCGACGCAGCCGAATCAGGCGCGTTTACATTGGTCAATTCAGCCGAACTATTATCTTTATCAACATAAATTTGAAGTACAACAAGGCAATCAGCCACTTGCATTAACATTGCCTAAAGCAGTCGAGCAGTATGATGAGAACTATGGCCATAGCCAAGTCTATTATCAGCAAGCGGAGTTTAGCATCCCGACGCAGGCATCACAGCATTATCGGGTGACTTGGCAAGGCTGTGCCAAAGACCGGATTTGTTATCCTCCGCAAAATATTGAATTTCAGACCGATGCCGATGGCTTGGTCAGTGCTCAGAATGTCAGTGCAAATAGCAAAAAAAGCTTTTTAGATGTGGCTCGCTCATCGAGCGCCTTAAATGCCCAAACGGCAAACAAGGATGACGTGCAAGCTGAGCCAACTGCACAAAGCTCAAATTCAAATAACTCGGTTGGTATGGCACAAGACCAAAAATGGTCCAGCGCACTCGAACAGCATTCCTTGGCCTATAGCATTTTATTATTTTTGGGTTTGGGCATTTTATTGGCCTTTACCCCATGTTCTTTGCCGATGTTACCCATTCTGACCTCCTTGATTGTACGAGACAATAAAGGGGTGAAAGCATGGTCGATTGCACTGACTTTTGTGGTCAGTATGGCCTTGGTCTATGCGGTATTGGGTTTAATTGCTTCTGCGGCGGGATTGAATTTTCAGCGTTGGTTACAGCAACCTGCAACGCTGATTGCATTTAGTCTATTATTCGTGGCATTTGCCCTCAATCTATTTGGTTTATTTGAGTTAAAACTGCCGCAGAACTGGGTTAATCGACTGGATCAGATGCAATCCAATCAAAAGGGCGGGACCTTGGTCGGCGCCAGTGTCATGGGCATGATCTCTGCCCTGTTGGTGGGGCCGTGTATGACTGCACCTTTGGCAGGGGTGTTACTGTTTATCTCGCAGACGCAGAGCCAATGGCAAGGTGCGCTGCTGCTATTTACACTGGGTTTTGGCATGGGAATTCCCTTGCTACTCGCCAGTGTGTTGGGGGCGAAAGCCTTACCCAAAGCTGGCGACTGGATGAATCAAATCAAAGTCATTTTTGCCTTTCTGATGTTGGCATTGAGCATTTATTTTATTCGTCCGTTATTGCCGGAACTGGCGATTCAAATGCTGAGCCTGATTCTCGGTTTGGCCTTTATTATTTATGCGGCGTATCGTCTATTTGGACAGAAATCTAAACTGCAATGGCTGTATGCGGTGTTGCTGGTTTTAGCCATTCCGGCATTGGCGTTTAACCAATACCAGCATATTCAAAATCTCAGCTCGGTTCAGGCAGATAAATTGGCTGACTGGCATGTAGCACAGACGGCAGCTGAATTTCAGCAAATCCTTGCCCATGCTCCCAAAGATCGTGGCATTGTGATTGATGTCTATGCGGACTGGTGTGTAGCATGCCAGCCGATTGAGCATCGCATTTTAAAAGATGCAGAGGTGCAACAAGCATTATCAGGCTATTATTTGATTAAACTGGATTTAAGCCACTACGATGCATCACATCAAGCCTTGTTGGCACAGTGGGATATTTTAGGACCACCCACTTATTTGTTTTTAGATCAGCAACAACAAGAAATTCGCTCGCTGCGCTTAACTGGCGCATTTCAAAAAAGCGAGCTATTACAACAACTGGCTTTATTTAAAGGGAAACAATAACAATGTATCAGCTCTTTATTGGTAATAAAAATTACTCTACTTGGTCAATGCGTCCGTGGATTTTATTCACACAAGCAGGCATTGCATTTCAGGAGCATTTGATTCAGTTTGATGATTTTGAACCAGACAGCCAGTTTAAAACAGAAATTCTAAAATTGAACCCGACAGGCAAAGTCCCTGTGCTGGTGAATGGTGAGCTGACGGTTTGGGACAGTCTGGCCATCTGTGAATATATTGCCGAGCAGCATCCTGAACTTGAATTATGGCCACAAGAAAAAGCCTTACGTGCACGGGCGCGTTGTATCAGTGCAGAAATGCATAGTAGCTTTCAAAGCCTACGCAATCTGTGCCCGATGAATGTCGAAGCTGATCTGGCACATATCGGCAAACAGCTTTGGGCAGAACAGCCACAATTGCGTGCCGATGTGGCGCGGATTGATCAGATCTGGTCACAACGTCCGAATGCAGACAGTTTTTTATGTGGCGACACGTTTAGTATCGCAGATGCCTTTTATGCGCCTGTGGTGATGCGTTTTGAATGCTACCAACTGCCACTTTCCGCGTCTAGCCAAGCCTATACGCAAAAAATCTTGTCTTTGGCATCAGTACAGCAATGGATTGCCGAAGCCAAACAAGAACAGATGTTTGTGCCTTTTGATGAGCCCTATCGTCAACACCGTGAAGAATTTCTAAAAGGTAAATAGCGCTTTGACCATAAAGGCGTAGCAAAGCCTTCATGGTGTTAGCTGCTGATCAGATCCGTAAAAACTCTCACCTGATTGCGGCCAGCGGCTTTGACCGCATACAGGGCCTGATCGGCTTGGCTGATAATCAGATGAGGTGCATCAGCACTGAGCGAACTGCTGATGCCAAAACTAGCGCTGATGACAAATTCCTGTTTTTGCTCGGTGATAAAATGTAGCTGGGTTATTGCGAGACGGCAACGTTCTGCCACATTGTGTGCTTGTGCCGTGGTGGTGTTGGGCAGTATTAGAATGAATTCTTCTCCGCCAAAACGACCAATCACATCTTGATCACGCAGATTATGGGTGAGACATTTGGCCACTTGCACCAAGACTTGATCGCCCATGCTGTGACCGAAGTGATCATTAATACTTTTAAAATGATCCAGATCGAGCAGGATAATTGAATATAAGGGATCAGGCTGCTGATGTAATTTTTCTAAATAGCTGTCGATACTGCGTCGATTGAATACATTGGTTAAGGGATCCAGACGACTGAGGATCTGAATTGTCATTTCCCGTGTTCGCCATTGCGTCAGCAAAATTTCAAACAAAAATAAACAGGCCAACATGATCGGCAATAAGAAAAACATCATGCTACCGACCCAAAACGGGTGCATGGGGACTTGGTTAAGATGCTGCATATTAAACAGCGGTGCGTAGGTCAGGACTCCAATCATGCTTAAATAATTGCAGAACAGCAGCGCAAGCGTTGCTGGAATGAGCGCACAATACACCATTCTACGGTCAAACAGTACTAAGCCCACACCCACAACACTGACATAACCCACCATTGTTGCCGGACTGAAACTTCCGACCAAATAGCTGTTATGGCATAACATCGCAGTAAAAATCTGTACGCTGAGAATCGGTAAAAAGCTTTGCGCCCAAAGTTGTTCTCTAAAAATATGGCAAGGGATGATCAGCAACAACAGAATGCCCAGCATGATCAAACTGGTCCATAATTGTGAACGTACCAGATTCAAATGTACCCATTCTGAATACTGTGGATTGACCAAGACAAAAATGTCCCAGCTGATCCAGAACAGATTCATAAAAGCGGCAAGTATCAATAATAAAATACTTTTTTTGAGTATGGTCCAATTGACGACAATATGATGTTCCCAAGAAAGCTGAAAGCCCCATCTTTTTGTGTCAGTTGACCGATTAAAACGAATCTTGACCATTGGCATGCATCCTTTTATGCAATGAGATTCCCAGCAACTGTAGATTTGTCCTCAAAATATCGAAGAACGATTATTGAAATAACAATAGCATCTTTAGAATGAGAAAAAAGTCCAGTGATGAGGTTTTAATGCAAATCAGGACGGGAAAAATGCCTTGAAAAATAGGCTATTATCTAAATATCCAATCATTTTTATTTTATAATGACAAAATTGAATTAACAGTGACAATGGTCAGACATAGCTGACCATTTTTTACACGATTTTGTTTTAATCAATCCCGATCAAGTGCATGAGCAAATTCAGCAATATCAGCCAGAGCCTGTTTTGCTTCAGGGAACCATGCATTAAACATCTGGAAGTTATGCCACATGCCCGTATACAGTTTGAAGCTGACATCGACATCGGCTTGCACGGCTTTTTCTCTAAAGCGTTTTGAATCATCTAATAGAATTTCTTTAGAACCAACTTGTACCAAAGTGGGTGGCAGTCCTGTTAAATCATCAAAGAGTGGTGAAACACGTGGATCATCGGCTTGGATATTGTCCGTGAGATAATGATTGATGCCGGCTTGTAAGGCTTCGATTGACAGCAGTGCATCATGTTTCTGGTTAAAACGTAGCGATTCGCTGGTCAAGGTCAGATCAAGATAAGGTGACATTAGAATCAGGCCACTTGGCATCAACTCAGGCTGTTGTTTGAGACGTAAACATAAGGCCAAAGCCAGATTGGCACCACAAGAATCGCCTGAAATAATGATATCTTTCGGTTTAATGCCTTGGACCAGCAAGGCTTGATAGACATCAAAAATCGCATCAATCGCTTCGGGAAAGGGATGTTCGGGCGCAAGAGGATAATCAACATGAATGACTTGCATCTGGGTACGTGCGGCAATATCGGTCATCAGGGCACGATGGGTATTCAAACTCCCTAAGAAGAAAGCACCGCCATGGATATGGAAAATCAGCTGAGTTGCTGTAGCTTGCGCCTTAATTTCCTCACCACGTACACCGGCCAGACGTATTGAACGGATTTGTACCGTTGGATCGTGTGGAAATACGCGACACAGTTGATCCAGAAGCGGACGTAAAGCATTGGGAGCCAAGTTAAATTGACTTGGTGTCCGAATTGCCGCTTTAAGTAAGGATTCAGTAAAATAATATTTCCAAACAGTAGCAAGTTTCATAATTTTTCCATATTGTTAGATCAGTATCGGAATAAGAATATTCTTGAAGATAAGCGATGCCTAAGCGTTACGATAAAAACTGAAAAAAATTGTGCGCTACGTCACCCTTACTCAGGTTATACCAAATAGTCATAATCAAGAATTGCAATATTGATCGAAGTTCTCAATACTTTGAGTTTGAAAGACCCTTAAGGATATTACAAAAATGAAGAAAATTGCTTTAGCATTTGGATTGCTTGGTTTAACAACTTTTGCCAATGCGGCAGATGCGCTAAACGGCAGTGTTTGGCAGACGATTGATGATGAAACAAAGCAGCCAAAGGCAATCGTGAAGTTTACGGAACAAAAGGATGGAACACTGACTGCATCTATTCAAAAATATTTAGTTGCAGATCAGGAGAATGCCTGCTCTAAATGTGAAGGAACCTATCACAATAAGCCATTGAAAGGTTTAACCATTGTACATGGTCTTAAAAATGTCGGTGGGACAAGCTATGACAATGGCTCCATTATTGACCCTAAAAACGGTAAAACCTATCGATTGAAAGCTGAAATCCTAGAAGGCGGGAAGAAGCTGAAATTACGTGGCTATATTGGTGTTGCTGCTTTAGGTCGTAACCAAACCTGGATTCGTGCCAATTAATCCGCGAGAGCTAAACCATAAAAAAACCGAGCACTGACTCGGTTTTTTTATTTCTGCTCATCTTTAGCGTTTAAGCGGATAAGGCTTGATAGGTGGCCTCATCAAAGCCAATCACAAAACCTTTTGGAGTTTGCAGTACAGGGCGCTTAATCAGGCTTGGTTGCGCGATCAGGGTTTCAATCAGGTTCTGCTCATTACTGGTCGCGTGTGCTTGCTCATCTGCGCTTAATTTACGCCAAGTGGTGCCTTTTTTATTCAGCACTTTGTCTGCACCGATCTCTTTTAGCCAAATCGCCAAAGTTTCTGCATCAATGCCTTGTTTTTTGTAATCATGAAATTCGTAATTGATACCCTTGGCTTGCAATGCATCAAAGGCTTTCTTCATCGAATTACAATTTTTAATGCCATAAATTTTGAACATGTGAAAAACCATAGAAAACAATAAAAAAGATGGCTCAAAGCCTAACGTAAAAGTAGGGGAGTGTACCAGTTGAAATTTTTGATTAGGTTGATCGGTCAGGTGTATGAAGCAGAAATGATAATATGCTTTGAGTACACATGCTTCAGACAGGTCAAACAAAGAAAAACGAAGATCTAGAAAAGAGAAAACCCGCATATAATCTTCCTGATTATGCGGGTCTCATTTCAACGTCCATTGTCTCATCCATGCAAATAAACTTAATCTAAGTTTATTTTATCTTCCTACGGCTTCCTATCCCTTTTTGGTCATCCTGACCGCTTCCTTGTGCCGTGAAGCTATAATGCCGTTCTAGCTGTGAAATAAAAATACACAAAAGCGACAAGTTCTGTAAGCTAAAGAAGCGACCTAAGTGAACAAGTGTTCACTTATTCGTGTATTTTATAGTCGATAATTACCGGTGCATGGTCGCTAAACCATTGTTCTTTATATACCCACGCATTTGTTGTACGTGCTTTCCAGTCTGGAGAGCAGGCTTGGTAGTCAATACGCCACCCAACATTTTTTGCACGCGCTTGACCGCGATTTGACCACCATGAATACAATTCTGCTTCAGGGCGAACTTCACGGAAGGTATCCACATAACCCAACTCATCATAGATATGATCGAGCCAAGCACGTTCATGTGGCAATACGCCAGATGATTTCTGGTTACCTGACCAGTTTTTAATATCGATGCGTTTATGCACGATATTGTAGTCCCCGCAGACAATGATTGATTTATTTTCATCTCGCCACTGTTTGAGTATTTTGGCGTATTCTTGTAAAAACACGTCTTTGCGTGCTTGCGCTTCGTCACCGCTTGATCCTGATGGCAAGTATAACGAGGCAATATGAACAGTTTGTGACAAGCCTAAATCAAATTCAGCGGTGATAAAACGGCCCTGAGAGTCAGCGAGTTCGAAGCCTAAACCATCTTTTACCGATACGAATGGCAGACGGCTATAAATCGCCGTACCTGCGTAGCCTGCACGTTCAGCAGGGAACAGGTGGGTATACCAGCCTTCAGGTTTAAATTTATCGGTCCATTGCTCATGGGTGATGCGGCTTTCCTGCATACACACCACATCGGCACCCGACTGTTCTAACCATTCGAGCAGGCCTTTGGTGACTGATGAACGCAAGCCATTTACGTTAATTGAAACGACTCGAAGAATTTTTACATCACTTGGATAGCTATCCTTTGGTATCATACGTCTGTTTAACCTCAATTGAAGAATTTGGAGCACCTTATATGACAACGCCTGTGTCATTTCATCCGCAAGCTTTTATCGAACTCGCATTATCACGTGGAGTGCTTAAATTTGGTGAGTTTACCTTAAAATCAGGCCGTGTCAGTCCTTATTTCTTTAACGCAGGTTTGTTAAACGATGGTGAAGCACTGTCTTTGTTAGCGCAAGGCTATGCCGACAAACTGGTGCAGTGTGACAATGTTGGTGTGATTTTTGGCCCAGCGTACAAAGGGATTCCTTTTGTTGCAGCAACAGCTGTGGCATTGTCTCAAGTGCATGGCAAAAGCGTACCGTGGGGCTTTAACCGTAAAGAAGCCAAAGATCACGGTGAAGGCGGTGTGTTGGTGGGTGCATCGGTTGCAGGTCAAAAGGTCTGGATCATTGATGATGTGATCACTGCGGGAACGGCAATTCGTGAAGTCGTGACCATCTTAAAAAATGCAGGTGCTGAAATTGCAGGTGTATTGGTGGCGCTAGACCGCCAAGAACGTGGTCAAGGTCAGCTTTCTGCGATTCAGGAAGTGCAAAAAGAACTCGAAATTCCTGTACATGCATTGATTACCATGAAAGATTTGATGGATTATTTAGATGCAAAAGGCGAAAAAGACGCTTTAGCCAATATGCAGGCGTATCGTGAAAAATATGGCATCTAAGTTTTAGATGTAAAAGAAAAGGAAGCGAAGGCTTCCTTTTTTATTTACTATGTCGTTATATTTGGAGTAATTGATTATTTAAAGCAGAGAAATTTAATAAATGTATGATTATAAAAAAGAAGAGATTAAAGCGAAAAAGTTAAAATATTTAATTTTGATGGTTGTATTTGCTATCGCTTCAAGTCTAGCCATTTCATTATCAATACAGCCTTTGATTAGCCTTATAGCTGCTGTTGTATGTTTTATATTGGCTATCTTTTTTGCGATTCAGTACATTAAAACGGTGAAACAAAAATTATAAAGCTGTAACTGATATGGTTTATAGCAGTTTTTAAGATCAATTGAGTTTGATTTTGCCAGAATTACTATCATAGATGCTCTCTATCATCTTAAAGATGGTGGAGGGGTATGGTTGGCTCTCTAGAAATTAAGAGACAAATCAAACATTCTGATCCAACATCGCCGGCATCAAGATTTCTTTAATGCAAGTTGCTTTACTGGTTGAAAGAATAAAATGAATCGCCTGAATCACATCGGTTAAAGGGATGAGAGAATATTTGGTTTGTTCTAAAACATCCTGAGTAGGTTGATCAATCTCATATTCACTGGCTAGATAGCCCAAGTTAATTACACTGACGCCAATCAAGTGCTCACGCAAGATTTCTCGTAGTGATTGCGCAATACCTCTTAACGCAAATTTGGTAGCGGAGAAAACAAGTTCTTTACCGTTATGATTATCAACCCCCCACGTTGAGCCGATCAGAATAATTTTAGCGTTGTCGGAGAGTTTTAGATTTTCAATGAATGATTGAATCGATAGGATACAGGTGCTGATATTGGTATTGATGATTTGGTTAATTTCAGCAGCAGAAACATTTTCAAAAT
This sequence comes from Acinetobacter sp. NBRC 110496, assembly GCF_000876115.1. Lineage (NCBI taxonomy): Bacteria > Pseudomonadati > Pseudomonadota > Gammaproteobacteria > Moraxellales > Moraxellaceae > Acinetobacter > Acinetobacter sp. NBRC 110496. The sequence continues at coordinate 63,512 of NZ_BBTF01000004.1, read as the reverse complement.
TATAGTGTTCGCTAAATGCTTGTTGCTCCCAAATACCCACATTGTAAATCAGCACATTAAGTTTTTGCTGTCCAATTGTTGCCTTTACATCGCTTACAGCCTGCTCTGGTTTGGACAGATCAGCACAAATCCAGTTTAGGTTTGGAGTTTGTTGTGGTTGGCTGCGAGATACGCCATAGATGGTATCTGTTGGCTTTGGTACTGCTTGAACAATGGCTTTTCCTAGGCCTTTGCTGACACCGTATATAAGAAACGTTTTACTTGAGTTATCCATCCATCTCCCCGTATTTTTGAGATCAATGGGTAACTATAAAAGCTCAAGTTGGCTTGAGGTCAATACTTAAAATTAGTGTTCTAGAATACGCCTTGGCGTATATGTAAGCTTATCGTGAAAAATATGGGATCTAAGTTTTAGATATGGGAAAGGAAGCAGAGGGGCTTCTTTCTTCTTTGAGTTTAATTAACGAATTATTGGAAATAATGATTGAAAAATAAGCGTGGAACGTGAAAAATCATGTAAAAGCCGTTCTAGTGCGCTGAACTCTAGAACGAATTATTTTAAGATATTGATACTAAATAGAAAAATTCAAAAAATTCGCATAAGGCGTATTATGTTAATTGTAGAAAATCTTAATCATGAATGAAAAATCATACTCATCTTAATTACTTGAATCGAAATAAAGAAAATCTATATTTTATAAAATATGCTATAAAATTAGTTAAATTTTTAAGATGTTTAGAACGATGTTTAAAATTTTAGGAACTGCGAAAGATTTAAAAAGTGGAGCCCATATTATATATTGCCAAACCACACCCGATAAATATTTAGAAATTATTGGTCATAATTTTGAGGATTTTGAGCTTCAACGAAAAAGGGAAAATCACAAGGGATATTCAAGATTAAAAAATGACATTATTGAAGGAGCTTTGTTACCTTCAATTACGTTGTCTGTTAAGCATGAGTATGTAAGTGATTTGCTCGCTAAATTAGACAATCATCATGAAATAGAAAAGACCTTGGCTTCAAATGTGGGTATCGTTGATATTTTAGATGGGCTTCAAAGAACTATAATTTTAAAAGAAGTTTCTAATGAAGGTATTACCTTTAAAGATGAACAAACATTATTACTTGAATATTGGTTAGATTCTGACCTCAAGAATATTGTTTACCGTATGATTGTCCTAAACTCTGGTCAAAAAGCGATGTCTATGCGTCATCAAATAGATTTACTTTTTGCAACTACTAGAAAAACTATAGAGGAGAAAGTTACAGGAATTGACTTGTATACGGAACGTGAAAGTAGACGACGTGTTTCTGCAAACAAATATCCTTTAAATAATATTGCATCAGCATATTATGCTTTCTTAAAAGCAACACCAGAACAAGATAATGAAAATATTGTTAATGACCAAATCAAGAACAATGAAATATTTGAATCTACAAAAGAAAAAATAAATGAGGACTTTGATAATTTCATTGAAATTTTAAATAAATTTACAATAATTGATGCACTTGCCTGGGATTTATATAAAGATGAACCAAACAGCGAAGATGGCTCTTATTGGCTTGGAAGTGAAAATGTAATGTTAAGCTTTTTTGCTGCAGCAGGAGTATTTATTAAAAGTGGTAAAAAAGACAAAGTAGATAATTCTCTTAATGTGATTATAGATCAACTTCATAATTATATTGAACAAGGTGCACCTTATGATTACTTTAGTTTAGAAAAATATCAAAATTTAATAAAAGGTATTAACTCTAGAAAAGTTAATATTGGTTCAGCAAGAAGGAAGTATATATTTACTATGTTTAAAGAATTTTTCAGGTCAGAAGGAGAATTTGATTTTAGTGCTAGTTGGGATGCGGCTGCAATATAATGTTTACAGATAGAGATGAATTCTTCATTAGAGCATATAATGAAGCTAGTGACTATGATATTAATAGCTCTTTAACTATTAACAATTACGTTAACCATGATTTTAGTAGCTTACTATATGATAATAAAATTATTATCAATGTATATGACATGGAATGTCATTTATCTACTGAGGAGATCGTCAAATTATCTTTAAATGGTCAAGATATTGGCTATATTGTATCTACGAATAGAATAGATGATCCTAATGTTAGTTTAAGCAATTTTACAGCAGATGAAATCTTGTTTATTTGGAATATTTATAAAAAACAAGGTCTTATTCCAAATAAATTAGAAAATAATTTTTTAGTTATTTATCAAAATCATGCTGAAATTTATTTCAATCAATTTTATGGAAAAGAAAGTCCATGGGGGGGATTCAACCATACAGAATATACTCTAACACCATCTAAAAAAACTGAAAAAATTTATTTATCTGATCTAGAAATTAAATTTCCAACTGATCTAAACTTAATGAATTCAAAAACAGCTATTAATTCTAATAGTATTTTTGATTTATTCCTAAAAAATTATCATAATATAGAACTATTATTTAATCTAATATTTTTAAGAGAGTTAAGACAGATTGATATCAATAATATTTCTGAAGCAAACTCTATCTATAAGAAATTAAATAAAGATGAAATCGACTCTTTAAAATATCTAATTTCTGAATTTACCACGAATAAAATTATACTATTAAAATTAATTATAAAATCATTTAATGATTACCCAGGAATAACTAAAGAAATTTTATATGAATACGGTAAAGAATCTAGCCCAGTTAAAGACTCCGTTGTTAGAGGTAAGTTCAATGACTTCATAGAAAAATGTAAATTAGATGACCCTGGAAACATTGGTGAATACTTAGAAATCTCTAAAAATAAAAAATTTAAAAGTGATGAAAAAAGCTTTATTGATTTTATAAATAATTTTATAGCATATTTTATTTATAGAATAAGATGCTCTATAGCACACAAAAAATTTGGAGAATTTATATTTTCTGAAAATGAAGAGAGTAAAAATTTTATGATAGATATTTCTTTACCCCTTATAAAAAATACAACAATGGAAATATTCTCTAATCATAAATTTAAAGTTATCTTTTCTGAATAAATGTACGTGCCCGAATAGTTAGTAAGAGACAATTCTTAAACTTGCTACCTATCCTCCTAATATTGAGCTTCAGAGCCATGTATAACTGTGTTATAGCTAAATCAACTTTTAGATTACATATTTTAAATTATAAGATATTGATATAATTAAATTTATAAATAATATCTATGTGTCATAAAAAACTTGGTTAGCTATATCTACACAAAAAGGGAATTCTAAAATTTTTCCCAACATATACTTTTGAATATCATTTAACATAAAATCTCTTATCCGAATCATACCTCCTCACACTTCCTACATTCCAACATCACACCTAGTTTCTCATTCCGCCCTTGTTCGGTTAACACCCAAGGGCGATTCTGCCACGGTGGATCATGGCGCACATGTTGCCCATGCCCACAGGCGAGATCAGCAACCCAATGTCCTTCCTCATCGAGATGAAAACCCACAATCGCTTGCTGCATTTAATTTTCTAGACTCTCGAGTTTAGAGTGCTCTAAACCCTTTAAAAAACGATGGCATAAGTTATGAATCGCCACTAAATCATTCGGGTCCATACCCAATGAGCAGGCGAGCTTAAACGGAATCAGGGTAATTTCATCTTTTGAGATTAGTGCTTTTTCTAGCAACACAACTTTTTTCATCCGCTCATCTTCTTTGACCGCAACACGCTTTAAAAACTGCTTTTCTTCAAGTTTTTTAATAATCGGTGTCAACGTTCCTGAATCAAAAAAAGTCTTTTGCCCAATCTCAGACAACATCACATTGTCCTGCTCATACAAAGCCAGCAATACAATAAATTGCGGATAGGTCAGATCATATTCCTGCAGTAAAGGGCGATACTGGCGAATCATCGCATTGGTCGCGGAATACATGGCAAAACACACTTGGTTATCCAAAAATGAAACGTCAGCCATGATGTATTTTCCTCGACTCGGTTGTTGAACATTCAGTATAAATTGGATTGCTTTAAAAGTACATTGCGCATAATAAACTTGCACGCAAGATAATTGTGTGCAATATTAAATAAGCAAGCTGAATGATTCAGCAAATTATTATGAGCAATTCCATATTGGATAGATGAGAGAACACCTATGAGCAAGATTTATGATTTTCAGGCTGAACTGTTAGAAGGCGAACAAAAGAACCTTGCAGATTACCAAGGCAAAGTTTTATTGGTGGTGAATACCGCAAGCCAGTGCGGTCTAACACCACAATTTGAAGGCTTGGAAAAGCTATATCAGGACTATCAACAACAAGGGCTGGTGATCCTGGGTTTTCCATGTAACCAATTTGCCAATCAAGATCCATCCAGCAATGAAGAAATCGGCAGCTTTTGTCAGCGCAACTATGGCGTATCTTTCCCGATGTTTGCCAAGGTGGATGTGAATGGCCCAACCGCACATCCCTTATATCAATACCTCACTTCTGAAGCCAAAGGTTTATTAGGCAGCAGTATTAAATGGAACTTCACTAAATTTCTGATCAATCAAAAAGGTGAAGTGGTTAAACGCTACGCCCCAATCACCAAACCTGAAAAAATTGCCAAAGATATTCAAAAGCTCTTGCGATAAATAGGCCAGAAAATGAGGAAGATGGAAATGACTGGTCTACGATGCATCCACTGGTGATTTCCTCTTCCGAAACAAATTAAATCATAAAGCTGAATATTTTTAATATGTTGTAATTAATTGAACAAAATAGATTTTTTAATCTTTAAGATTTATACAACTTGTTTCACGATTGACTGCAAACTTCGCTATACTTTTTGCCAAGATTAAAAATACGAGCGTCAGAATATGCGTGTACTGGTGGTGATGGACCCGATTGAAACTGTGAATCTCAAAAAAGATTCAACCATGGCAATGTTATGGGCGGCCAGCCGTCGCGGACATGAATTGGGTTATGCATTACAGCACGATTTATATATCGATCAAGGCAAAGCCTTTGGCCTAATCTCACCTTTAAAAGTCTTTGAAGATTATAGCCATTACTATGAGCTAGGCGAGCAGCGCAAAGAATCATTGGCAGATTACGATGTGGTGTTGATGCGTAAAGACCCACCGTTCGACATGAACTTTGTCTATACCACTTATATTCTGGAACAGGCCGAGCGTGAAGGGGTGTGGATTATCAACAAACCACAATCGCTACGTGACTGTAATGAAAAGTTATTTGCCACGCAGTTCCCAGAACTACAAGTACCAACCTTGGTGACCTCACAACAAAGTCTGATTCGTGAGTTCATCAAAGAACATGGCGATGTCATTGTGAAGCCTTTGGATGGCATGGGCGGCATGGGGATTTTCCGCCTATACCAAGATGGCGTGAACATTGGTTCGACGTTGGAAATGCTTACGGAAATGGGCACACGTCCAATCATGGCGCAACGCTATATCCCTGAAATTGTCGAAGGTGATAAACGTATCTTGATGGTCAATGGTGAACCGATTCCATATTGCTTGGCGCGTATTCCGCAAAATGGTGAAGTGCGGGGGAACTTGGCCGCTGGTGGTCTGGGTCAAGCGCGTCCACTGACTGAAAATGATAAGTTGATTGCCGCAAAAGTTGGTCCATTCCTGCGTGAAAAAGGGCTGGTCTTTGTGGGTTTGGATGTGATTGGTAATTATGTGACTGAAATTAACGTCACTAGTCCAACCTGTATCCGTGAGATTGATGCACAGTTTGGGACGTCCATTGCCGATGATCTTTTCGATGTTTTAGAAGCTGGTCGTAAAAACTAAAAAGTTGCATTTTTGACCGAATTGCCCGTTTGAATGTCAGTGTAATTGGCAGTTAAACGGGCTTTTCTATATCGGCAGAACCTTGTTTTTAACAAAGAATCGAAAAAAGCACAGCTTTCTGTTGTAAACAGGTGAAATTCGCTTTTCGTGAATGAAGCTTTAGGATTAAAATAACTTCCGAAAACAATAGACGATAACCTTCTTTTTTTGAGTTGAAGAATTAGACTGTGACCAATTCCCCACAAAACAAACCTAAACATGTCATGATGATGGCCGCTGGTACAGGTGGACATGTTTTTCCTGCACTTGCTGTTGCCAAACAACTGCAACAAGAGGGCTGCCAGGTCTCTTGGCTGGCAACTCCGACAGGAATGGAAAATCGGTTACTCAAAGATCAAAATATTCCGATTTATCAGATTGATATTCAAGGTGTACGCGGTAATGGCCTGTTACGTAAAATCAGTGCACCGTTTAAAATTTTAAAAGCGACTTTAAGCGCTATGCGCTATATGAAACAGCTCAAGATCGATGCTGTGGCTGGTTTCGGTGGTTATGTGGCAGGGCCGGGTGGTTTGGCTGCACGTTTACTCGGTATTCCTGTCGTGATTCATGAGCAAAATGCCATTGCAGGGTTTACCAATACCCAATTGGCGCGTATTGCCAAGACCGTATGTCAGGCATTTCCAAATACCTTTGCAAACAGTGATAAAGTCGTGACCACTGGCAATCCAGTACGTGCGGAAATCACTGCGATTTTAAATCCTTCTTGGCGCTATCAAACCCGTGAACAAGAACAACTGCCACTGAATATTCTGATTGTGGGGGGGTCACTGGGTGCACAGGCACTGAATGAGCGTTTGCCTGAGGCCTTGAAAAAGGCCACTGTGCCGCTGAAGGTGTTCCATCAATGTGGCCAAAACAAGCAAGATGCCACACGTGCCCTGTATCAAGATGCCCCTGCCAGTTTGAATATTCAGGTTGAACCTTTTATTCAGGATATGGCCAAGGCCTATAGTGAAGCTGATTTGATTATTTGCCGTGCCGGTGCTTTAACGGTAACGGAAGTGGCAACCGCAGGTTTGGCTGCGATCTTTGTTCCTTTACCGATTGCGGTAGATGACCACCAAACCGCAAATGCAAAATTCTTGGCCAATGCCGGTGCTGCCAAGATTTGCCAGCAAGCAGATATGACACCTGCTGTTTTGGATGAGTTGTTAGCAACCTTATTAAATCGCCAACTCCTGTCTGAAATGGCAGTTAAAGCACGTCAACAAGCACAACCGAATGCAACACAGCATGTGGTTGATCTGATTAAAAAATTGTAATTCGAGTTTATCTATGTCTCCTACAAATCCAAGCCAAGCCAAAAAGCTGATTAAAGTGCCAGAAATGCGCCGTATTAAAAATATCCACTTTGTTGGTATTGGCGGTGCGGGGATGTGCGGTATTGCCGAAGTATTGAGTAACCAAGGTTATAAAATTTCAGGCTCAGACATTAAAGCATCGAAAACCACGGCTCAACTCGAAGCCAATGGGATTAAAGTATTTATTGGTCACTCGGCTGACAATATTAAAAATGCCAATGTGTTGGTGGTGTCGACAGCAATTGATCCAGAAAATCCAGAGATTAAAGCAGCGATTGAACAGCGGACTCCGATTGTACGCCGTGCGGAAATGCTGGGTGAATTGATGCGTTACCGCCATGGGATTGCGGTTGCAGGCACACACGGCAAAACCACCACCACCAGTTTGTTGACCACCATGCTGGCAGAAGAAAACCTTGATCCGACCTATGTGATTGGTGGTTTGCTGAATAGTACGGGTGTAAATGCTGCACTCGGTGAAAGCCGTTTTATCGTCGCAGAAGCCGATGAGTCAGATGCCTCTTTCTTGTATTTGCAACCAATGGCTGCGATTGTAACCAATATCGATGCAGATCATATGGACACTTATGAAGGCAGCTTCGATAAGTTAAAAGATACCTTTATTCAATTCTTACATAACCTGCCATTCTATGGTTTGGCTGTGGTTTGTGGTGATGACGCCAATATTCGCGAGATTTTACCGCGTGTTGGTCGTCCAGTTTTGACCTATGGTTTTGATGAAGACAACGATATTCGTGCGGTTGATGTTGAACAAGAAGGCATGCAGTCGCACTTTACCGTATTGCGTAAAGACCGTGAGCCATTGCGTGTCACCATCAATCAACCGGGCTTGCATAATGTCTTGAATGCATTGGCTGCGATTGGTGTGGCAACTGATGAAGGTGTTTCTGATGGTGCGATTTGCCGTGCCTTAGAAGGTTTTAGTGGTGTGGGTCGTCGCTTCCAAGTTCAGGGTGAATTTGAAGTGGGCGAAGGCTTGGTGAAGTTGGTGGATGACTACGGTCACCATCCAAAAGAAGTTGAAGCTACTATTAAAGCGGCACGTGCCAGCCATCCAGATCGCCGTTTGGTGATGTTGTTCCAACCGCACCGTTTTAGCCGTACTCGTGACTGTTTTGATGACTTTGTCGATGTGTTATCGCAAGTGGATCAATTATTATTGCTTGAGGTTTATCCAGCGGGCGAAAAGCCGATAGTAGGCGCTGACAGTCGTGCATTAGCACGCAGTATTCGTCTACGTGGTGAGGTTGAGCCGATTCTGCTCGATCCAGTCGAAGGCAATTTACCGAACGTTTTACAAAAAGTGTTACAAGCAAATGACCTGTTATTAACACAAGGCGCGGGTAACGTCGGTGCAATTTCGGTAGAATTGGCTCAGCATCGCTTGTATGCCAAATAATTTTGTTTTGTGAATATTAAAAGTTTTAAGGATATAAACGTGTCAAATGCTGCAAAATTCGGCAAAGTTGCTGTGTTGTTTGGTGGGAAGTCGGCTGAGCGTGCTGTGTCGTTGGACAGTGGTCAAGCCGTTTTAGAGGCGTTATTGCGTTCGGGCGTACAGGCAGAAGCATTTGACCCACAAGATCGTAGTGTGACTGAACTGGTGGGCTATGATCGTGCTTTTATCGTATTGCATGGTCGTGGTGGTGAAGATGGCCAGATTCAAGGCGTATTGGAATGGTTAAACCTGCCATATACCGGTACGGGTGTACAAGGTTCTGCGATTGGCATGGACAAAGTCAAAACCAAGCAAATCTGGCAGGGCAGTGATCTGCCAACGGGACCTTACCGTATCATTACCAAAGACACGGATCTTGAACCTGTGATTGCAGAATTGGGCTTGCCAGTGATTATCAAGCCGGTGCATGAAGGTTCAAGCGTTGGCATGAGTAAAGTTGAAAAAGCTGAAGATTTTGCTGCTGCGATTGAAAAAGCCACTCAGCACGATGCGGTGGTGATGGCAGAAAAATGGATCACAGGTCGTGAATTCACCATTTCATTCCTGAATGGTCAGCCTTTACCCGTGATTCGTTTGCAACCACCCGCAGATGTTGCGTTCTATGACTATGAAGCCAAATATCAACGCAATGATGTGGAATATGGCATTCCTTGCGGTCTGAGCGAAGCAGAAGAAAAAAGCTTACAGGCACTTTGCTTACGCGCTTTCCAAGCGGTCGGTGCAGAAGGCTGGGGTCGTATTGATGCGATGCAGGATGAGCAAGGTAACTTCTGGTTATTAGAGGTAAATACAGTTCCAGGTATGACCAGTCACTCGTTGGTGCCAAAAGCGGCGCAAGCAGTGGGCTATAACTTTGATCAGCTCTGTGTTGCGATTTTAGAGCAAACCTTAGCAAAGTCGGCTTAACTATATTATGGCTCAACTACCTGCCTCGATGCGCCGTAAAACACGGCCAGCCATTAGCTCGATTCACGAGAAGCCGCCTTCGCCTCGACAAAAGATGGTGAATGCGGGGGGTTGGGTGCTACTGGTCATTGCTTTTGCAGTACTGGCACTGGGGCTGTTTGGCTTATATAAAGTTATGACTGATGCTCGCGCAGCTCAGTTGCAAGTGGTTGGGACCAATTCTGATGTCGAGAATCAGCAACTGGTTCAGTATCTAAATCCAATTATTAAAGATAACTACTTCACTTCAGATTTAGAACAAATTCGCGATCAAGCCTTAAAAGTGTCATGGGTTGATCGTGTGGTGGTGTCACGAGCATGGCCAAATGCAATTCGGGTGAGGGTGATGCCGCGCCATGCGATTGCACGTTGGGGAACAGGGCGTTTGCTCAGTGACAATGGTGATGTATTTAGTGAGGCGGTGCCAACAGCACATCCAAATTTGCCACTTTTACATGGGCCAGCCAGCCAATCCAAAATGATGATGCGTCGCTATAATGAAATTAATCAATTGTTTCATCCAGCGAATTTGAGATTAAAAGAATTGTATTTAACCGAGCGTATGACCTGGTTTATGCAGTTTGATTCAGGTCTGCGGATTATTGTGGATCAGGATCAAACCATGAACAAGCTGCAGCGCTTAAGCCATTTGGCACAAACGGATTTAAAACCTGTATGGTCAAAAATCACGGCAATTGATCTGCGTTATCGGAATGGTCTTGCCATTCAGTGGAAAAACGCGGCTCCGCCAAAGATTGTCAACGGTCAGTTAGTTGTAACGATTGATGACACAAGCCTTGCAGGGGCAATTCAGGCAAAGCCATAATACGTGGCTTAAAATAAAGGGCAGTGGTCCTAAACAACACTAAAGATATGGTATTGAAGTAATGAGTGAAACTGTTCCCTCAGTTGTTGCGATTGATATTGGGACTCATAAAGTCACAGTTTTGATTGGTAAGGTCCATGCACCGGATAAGATCCAAGTCATTGGCATGGCAACTGCTCGCAACCGAGGTATGGTTAAGGGCAAGATTGTTAGCTTAGACAAAGTGATTGCGGCCATTAAAAATGCGGTATCCGAAGCGGAGGATATGGCTGAATGCCGTATTCATAGCGCTTGGGTGTCGATTCCAAGTACTGAATTACAAAGTTTTTATGCTTCAGGCCGTACGCCAGTTGCCAACCACGATCATATTATTAGCACCAATGAAGTGGTCAGAGCTTTAGAATTGGCTAAAGCCAGCCATGTCTCGCCAGATTATTATTTGGCCAGTGCTGTACCGTTGGGATTTGAGTTAGGCGATTCGGCTGAATGGGTGCAAAACCCAGTCAATATGTCGGCGCATAGCATGACGGGGCATTATCAGCTAATGATGATGCCAATCAGCACCATGCAAAACCTTGATCGCGCCATGAAGGGGGCCAATATCGGGGTAGAGAAAATGGTGGTGTCTTGCTTGGCAACGGCAGAAGCCAGCCTGCTGAAAGACGAAAAAGAGTATGGGGTTTGCTTGGTCGATATTGGTGCAGGTATCACCAATATTGCCGTGTATCTGGATGGCCGTTTGGCTTTGGCTCGTACGCTTCCGCGTGGTGGTGAGAATGTTACTCGTGATATTGCCGCTGTTTTACAGACCACCACTGAAGAAGCTGAACGCATCAAGATTTTACATGGCTGCGTGGATATGAGTGTGGTCAAACCCGATCACATGATTCAGGTACAAGGGATTGATGGTACACAAACCATCAGTCGTATTGAGCTTGCAGAAATTATCATTGCGCGCTATGAAGAAATATTTGGTCTAATTCGTGAAGAGTTGGAACATAGCGGTGCAATTCATGGGCTTTATCATGGTGTGGTACTGACCGGTGATGCCTGTCAGATTGAAGGCATGGTGAATTTGGCACGTCGTATGTTGGGTGTGTCTGCACATTTGGGTAATCCACCGTTACAAGTCTATGCAGATGATCAACATTTACCAGCATTGCGTCGTTCGATGTATGCAACTGCAGCGGGTTTGTTGATGTTTAGTCAGAGTGATTTGCAAGATACGGTAGAAGAACCAGAAGAGGCAAGCGATCGTAGTTTTGTTGATCGTGTTGCCAATGGTTGGAATGCATTAAATAGCAAGTTAAAGGCCATCTTTTAAGTTGTAGTTATTTTTGGGAAAATTTGTTAGGAAGTTGTTCGAAATCTGCCACTGTACTTGACAAGCTAGCGATTATTGAACAGCATCCTAAACATCAGTTGTTTAAAAATCAGGGCAGTAACGGGCTGAAGTAACTGCCATTAATATTAGGAAATCTAAAGGTCATGGCCTCATTTGAATTTATAGAAGATGAACTAGACAATGGCAACGGTCAAGCCCGTTTCACAGTATTTGGTGTTGGTGGTGGCGGTGGTAATGCCGTGCAACACATGGCGCAATCAGATATTCAAGGTGTAAAGTTTGTTTGTGCAAATACAGATAAACAAGCACTGGATAGTATGAATGCCCCATTCAAAATTCAATTGGGTGAACAAAGTACGCGTGGTTTAGGTGCGGGTGCAAATCCAGAGGTGGGTCAAATCGCAGCGGAAGAAAGCCGTGAAGTGATTCGTCAGCACCTTGAAGGGACTGACATGGTCTTCGTAACCGCAGGTATGGGCGGCGGTACAGGTACCGGTGCAGCACCTGTGGTTGCTGAAGTTGCCAAAGAAATGGGCATCTTGACGGTGGGTGTAGTGACTACACCATTCAACTTTGAAGGTCGTCGTCGCCAGAAGTCTGCTGAAAAAGGCATTGATGCTTTAGAAGCACACGTTGATTCATTAATTATCATACCAAACCAGCGTTTACTCAGCGTTTATGGTGATATTTCAATGAAAGATGCCTATAAAAAGGCAGATGATGTATTGCTGAATGCTGTTCGCAGTATCTTTGACTTGGTGGTCAATCGTGGTCATATTAACCTTGACTTTGCTGACTTGAAAACCGCCATGAGTACCCGTGGTTATGCCATGATGGGTGCTGGTTTGGGCCGTGGTGAAGATCGTGCTCGCCAAGCTGCTGAGCAGGCAATCCGTAGCCCATTGCTTGATAATGTGAATATTATCAATGCAAAAGGCGTATTGATTAATATCACGGGTGGTGATGATATTACCCTGCGTGAAACAGAAATTATTACTGATGTCGTCAACCAGATCGTTGATTTGGATGAAGGCGAAATCTTCTACGGTACGGTATTTGATCCAGACGCGCGTGATGAGTTGCGTGTCACTGTGATTGCAACAGGTTTAACCCGTAATGCTAGTGAAGTTGATCAGAAAAGACGTGCTACGGTTTCCCATACACCTTCTGCTCAAGCAGCGCATCAGTCGGTTGATGAAGATGATGTTCCAGCGATCAGTAAACGTGCAAATGCAGATGCACCGGCAACTGCTGCGGCAAGTTCTACACCACGTTCATCGCCAATGAGCATTCAAGACTATCTGAAAAATCAACAGCGTAAATAATAAAATCATATATTTAGCGAAAGGGGGTAAGTAATTACCCCCTTTTTTATTTTTTTAAAATGGCAAAATATGCTAAGTTATATCGGTTTTTGCAAATGAAGTTGGTATGGCATGTTGAAACAACGTACTCTCAAGCGTGTGGTGAAAGCGAGCGGGATTGGTCTGCATAGTGGTCAAAAGGTGCTGATTAATTTTGTTCCACACCATATTGATGGAGGTATTGTCTTTCGCCGTATCGACTTAAATCCCCCTGTAGAGATTCCTGCGAATGCTTTACTCATTCAAGAAGCCTTTATGTGCTCGAATCTGGTTCGTGAAGATATCAAAGTCGGTACCATTGAACATGTGATGAGTGCCATTGCAGGCTTGGGGATTGATAATCTGATTGTAGAGGTCTCCGCTTCTGAAGTTCCGATTATGGATGGCAGTGCAGGCCCTTTTATTTATTTGCTGATGCAGGGTGAATTGGCGGAGCAAGATGCGCCAAAGAAGTTCATTCGTATTTTAAAGCCAGTTGAGGCTTTAATTGACGATAAAAAAGCCATTTTTTCTCCGCATTCGGGTTTTCAACTGAATTTCACCATTGACTTTGACCATCCTGCCTTTGCCAAAGAATATCAGTCCGCTACGATTGATTTCTCGACTGAAACTTTTGTCTATGAAGTGAGTGAGGCGAGAACTTTTGGTTTTATGAAAGATTTGGATTATCTAAAAGCCAATAATCTGGCGCTGGGTGCAAGCTTGGAAAACGCCATTGGTGTCGATGATACCGGGGTGGTGAATGAGGAAGGTTTGCGCTTTGCCGATGAGTTTGTTCGTCACAAAATTCTAGATGCAGTCGGTGACTTATATTTGCTTGGGCATCAAATTATTGCCAAGTTTGATGGCTATAAGTCGGGTCATGCATTAAACAATCAGTTACTGCGCAATGTTCAAAACGATCCAAGCAGCTATGAAATTGTAACATTTAATAACGAGAGTGATTGTCCAATTCCTTATGTAAGTGTGACATAAGTCATTGTCTTTTATTGTCTATGTTATATTATAACAATTGAATATGAGATTTTTGTCACATAAAAAGAGTGTGTATTCCAACACTTAATATATGCAGTTTACTTTTTATTGCTTGCCAAACGTAGCAAAGCTTGGCTAAGCTTAGGGTCGCTCACATATTCAGCGGCACTGCGCAATAGCTCTTGGGTCTCTGATGTAAGTGCTTTTGTTGGGGGAGAGGGTTCACGAGAGGCAGTTGTCTTGTTTCTTAAACGAACTTGGATTTTTCGTAATTCCTTGAGTCCTTCGAGCTGAGCTAACTGCGCAACATAGTGGCTTTGTAAATAGCTGAGTTGACTAATCATTGCTTGATTTTCACCAGTGATGATCAAAACACCATGTTGATAACAAACAACCTGCCATTGCTCTGGTTGGGGCAGTAAGGGTTGAATAATTTTCGTAAGTTGTTTCCATTGTGTGACTTGCGTCGTCAGAAACGTTAAGTTTCCAGTTTTTATGTGTTGTCCTTTCTGTTGGAAAACGTTGTTAGGTTCAGACATGGAACTTCCTCGGAGGTGATGTGTCCATCTTAAGCGTTTGGTTCAGCTGTTATCAAGGAAGAGATGATAAAGGAACGTTTGAAGGACGGTTTCAAGAGGTTTTTTATGCATCATACGCGTCGTATTTTACTCGCATTTTCATTGGCTGCTTCAGCTGCTTCGGTTGCTTTCGCGGATTATCAGAACATTGGTCAGGCTACAGGCGATGACCGTTTAGAGCAACTCTCTAAAACCTTAGCTCAAGGTTCTTATACTCATTCTGCTGATATGGATCTGCCAGCCGTATCGAATGTGTCAATTAAATTACGTGAAAAAACCATTGAATTGAATAACGCCTCGATCGAAAAGAAATATGGTCGTTCAGCGATTTCATCTCAGGATAATGCAGCTTCATTCTCTGCCAATACGGGTTACTCTTGGTTGGTCAGTCATCCATTGCAAGAAGGACGTGTGAGTTCTTCTTGGGGAAATCGCACCTTACTCGGTTCAACGCGTCATCATTCAGGTGTTGATCTCGCTGCGCCATCAGGCACGCCAATTTATGCCACTGGCCCTGGTGTGGTGACTAAATCAGGTTGGGGTACAGGTTATGGTCAATATGTTGAAATTGATCATGGCAATGGTTACATCACTCGTTATGCGCATGCATCTCGTTTGATTGTGAACGCGGGTGATCGCGTCAGCGCAGGTGAGCATATTGCCAATGTCGGTTGTACGGGTCGTTGTACCGGGCCGCATTTACATTTTGAAGTAGTGAAAGATGGTCAACGTAAAAATCCATCTACTTACTTAGCAATGTTGCCTTAATGTAATTTGTTAACAGTTGTATATCAATGTGAAGAAAGAATCGCCTTTATTGGCGATTTTTTATGTGTTTTGTTTCATTTCGGTCAATGACTATTTTGTCAGAAAATAATAAGGCGTTTTGCATTCAGCTAGGGCAATACCCCTTGCAAAGCAAAACATGATAAAAATAGGGTCGACAAATAACTTAAGGGAAAAGGTGAATTGTATGGCGTTTTATGGCGACTCTGACGCGCAAGAAACCCAAGAATGGCAAGAAGCATTTGATTCTGTATTACAACACATGGGCACGGAACGCGCTGCTTTCTTACTAGAAAAACTTTACCAACGGGCAATTGCGAAACATGTGCCAATCCAGCGCTTAAATACACCTTACCTCAATACCATTTCAGTTGCAGAACAACCGGCGATGCCTGGCGATCAGGATATGGAACGCCGTATCCGTGCCTTGATTCGCTGGAACGCTTTGGCGATGGTATTACGTGCGAACAAGACTGGGGATGATCTCGGTGGTCACCTTGCAAGTTTCGCATCGTCTGCGACCTTGTACGATGTGGGCTTTAACCATTTCTTCCGCGCTGCCTCAGATAATTTCGGCGGCGACATGATTTATTACCAAGGTCACTGTGCACCGGGTATCTATGCACGTTCTTTCCTTGAAGGGCGTTTAAATGAAGAACAGTTAAGTAATTTCCGCCGTGAAGTGGGCGGTAATGGTTTACCAAGCTATCCACATCCCTATTTAATGCCAGACTATTGGCAATTCCCAACCGTATCCATGGGTCTGGGTCCAATCATGTCGATCTATCAGGCACACATTCAAAAATATTTGATGAATCGTGGCTTGATCAAAGAAGAAGATCGTAAAGTCTGGGCTTATCTGGGCGATGGTGAGATGGATGAGCCAGAAAGTACAGGTGCAATTTCATTGGCTGGCCGTGAAAAGCTGGATAACCTGATTTGGGTGGTGAACTGTAACTTACAGCGCCTCGATGGTCCTGTACGTGGTAACGGTAAAATTATTCAAGAATTAGAATCGTTATTCCGTGGTGCGGGCTGGCGTGTGATTAAAGTGGTGTGGGGTCGTCATTGGGATCCACTGCTTGCGCAAGACAGTTCTGGTGCTTTAAAAGCAGTCATGGAAGAAACTGTAGATGGTGAGTATCAGCGCTATCAAGTAAAAGGTGGTGCATATACTCGTGAGAAATTCTTTGGCAAGTACCCTGAAGCTGCGGAACTGGTCAAAGATTTAAGCGATGAAGACATTGATAATCTTAACCGTGGTGGTCATGACCCGTACAAAGTTTTTGCTGCCTATGCAGAAGCAATGAAAGCCAAAGGTCAACCCACCGTTATTCTTGCAAAAACGGTTAAAGGTTATGGTTTGTCTGAAGAAATTGAAGCGGTGAACAAAACTCACCAAATCAAAAAAATGCAGATCGACTCTTTGAAATATGTACGTGACCGTTTTAACCTGCCATTTACAGATGATAAGTTAGAAGAGCTCCCGTTCTACCGCCCAAGTGAAAACTCTCCAGAAATGAAGTATATGAAGGCGCGTCGTGAAGCATTAGGGGGTTACCTACCTGCACGCCGTCGTGAGAGTGAAACTTTAGCGATTCCTGAATTATCAGTCTTTGATGCTGTTTTAAATGGTTCTGGTGGTAAAGAACAATCGACCACGATGCTGATGGTTCGTTTAATTGCTGCTTTACTGAAAGAAAAAGCCATTAAAGACCGTGTCGTACCGATCGTTCCAGATGAAGCACGTACCTTTGGTTTAGAAGGGATGTTCCGTCAACTCGGTATTTATGCCGCTCATGGTCAAAAATATACCCCAGAAGACCAAGAGCAGTTAATGCATTACCGTGAAGCAAGTGACGGCCACATGCTGCAAGAAGGAATTAACGAAGCGGGTGCAATGAGTGCATGGGCTGCGTTGGCAACCAGTTATTCAACCAATAACTTGCCGATGATTCCAATGTACATGTACTACTCAATGTTCGGTTTCCAACGTATTGGTGATATCGCATGGGCTGCGGGTGATGCACAGGCACAAGGTTTCTTGCTCGGTGCAACGGCTGGCCGTACCACATTGAACGGTGAAGGTTTACAGCACCAAGATGGTCATTCACATATCTTGGCGAACACCATTCCAAACTGTGTATCTTATGATCCATGTTTTGGTTATGAATTGGCAGTGATCGTACACGACGGTTTACAACGAATGTATGTGAACCAAGAGCGAGTGTTCTATTACTTAACCGTAATGAATGAAAACTACGAGCATCCTGCAATGCCAGAAGGCGCTGAGGAAGGCATTAAACGTGGTATGTACTTGTTCGAAAAAGACGAAAAAGCCTCTGTGCAATTATTGGGTTCAGGTGTCATTCTTCGTGAAGTGATTAAAGCTGCGAAAATCTTGCGTGATGAATACCAAATCCATTCAAACGTTTGGAGTGTCACCAGCTTCAATGAGTTGTCACGTGATGGTATGGCATGTGAAGAATACAACCGCTTACACCCACTGACTGAAGACGTAAAAGAATCTTGGGTATCTAAACAGTTGCGTGGTACAGCAGGTATTGTCGTTTCTGCGACTGACCATATGCGTGCATATAGTGAACAGATCCGTGCATATCTCCCAGATGGTCGTCCATTTGTTGCATTAGGTACAGATGGTTACGGTCGTTCAGATACACGTGCCAACTTACGTAGTTTCTTTGGTGTTGATGCTGCGCATATTGTGGTTGCGACGTTGAAAAAACTAGCGGACGAAGGTGAAGTTGATGCACGTTTAGTGAAAGATGCAATTTCTAACTTTGAGTTAGATACTGACCGTCCAGTGGCTTGGGCGCCACAAGCGCATCCAGAAGTTCAGGCCGTTGCTGAATACAATGAAACGCAAACAGGTGAGGGGAAATAATCATGCAAATCCAAGCACCTGATATTGGCGTAGATAAAGCACTGGTTGCAGAAATCTTGGTCAAAGTCGGCGACCGTGTTGCGGTTGATGATAGCCTTTTGGTCTTAGAATCAGATAAGGCAACGGTAGAAGTACCAAGCACTGCGGCCGGTATCGTGAAAAGTATTCTGGTTCAACAGGGCGATGAAGTCACTGAAGGCGTTGCATTGATTGAATTAGAGTCTGAGTCTGCTGCTGAATCACCTGCCAACGAAGCACCGAAAGCGGAAGCGCCAAAAGCTGAAGCAAAACCTGTGGCAGCCGAAACAAAAGCGCAACCAGCTGCTGCTCCAGCAGCGACTTCAAGCCAGATTGTGGATGTAAAAGTTCCAGATATTGGTGTAGAAAAAGCGTTAGTTGCTGAAGTGTTGGTCAAAGTCGGTGATCAGATTGAACCTGAACAAAGTATTGTTGTGGTTGAATCAGATAAAGCGACGGTAGAAGTCCCAAGCTCGGTTGCGGGGATTGTGGAAGCGATCCAAATAAAAGAAGGTGACAGCATTAAGGAAGGCGTGGTCTTGATACAGGTCAAGACTGTGAGTTCGGCTGCTGCACCAGAACCACAAGCAGCACCTGCTCAAACAGAAGCGCCAGTCGCAACAACAGAAGCACCAGCTGCAACGAATATCTCAACAGGTAATGTTGAAATTGAAGTACCTGACCTGGGTGTAGAAAAAGCACTTGTTTCAGAAATTCTGGTGAATGTTGGTGATCGCGTTGAAGCCCAACAAAGCTTATGCGTGGTTGAGTCAGATAAGGCTTCGGTTGAAGTGCCAAGCTCAGTAGCAGGAATTGTGAAAGCAATTCATGTCTCTGCCAATCAAGAAGTTCGTCAAGGCATGGCTTTGGCAACAATTGAGGTGAGTGGTGGTCAGGCTGCTGCACCAGCAGCAGTGCCAAAAGCTCAACCAGCCGCGACGCCTGCTGCACCAGCAAAACCACAGGTAGTACCGACAGCAGCACCGAGTGCCCCAGCGCAAGCTGAGAAGCTGACCAAAGAGCAAGAAGCAGACAATGCCAAAGTCTATGCTGGCCCAGCGGTACGTAAACTGGCACGCGAGTTAGGTGTAGTTCTTGGACAGGTCAAAGCCTCTGGTGAGCATGGTCGCGTGATGAAGGACGATGTTTTTGCCTATGTGAAAACGCGTTTGACTGCACCACAGCCTGCATCGACCTCTCAAGCTGCGCCAGTGGCTTCGGGCTTACCGAAGTTGCCAGACTTTAATGCATTTGGTGGCGGTGAAGTGAAAGCGATGACGCGTTTACAGCAAGTGTCTGTACCGCAATTGTTGTTGAACAATTTCATTCCACAAGTGACACAGTTTGATTTAGCAGATATTACCGAACTCGAAGCATGGCGTGGCGAACTGAAAGATGGCTTTAAAAAGCAGGGTCTTAGCTTAACGATTTTGGCCTTTATCGCTAAAGCAGTCGCTCACTTGTTGAAAGAAGAACCTTATTTCGCTGGCCATTTGGCTGATGATCAGAAGTCAGTATTGTTGCGTAACGAAATTCATATGGGGATTGCGGTTGCAACGCCAGATGGTTTAACGGTTCCAGTACTGCGTAATCCTGACCAGAAATCAATTAAGCAAATTGCAGCTGAATTGGCGGAACTCAGCCAGAAAGCGCGTGATCGTAAATTGTCACCGAAAGATTTACAGGGTGCCAACTTTACCATTACCAGCTTAGGCAGTATTGGTGGTACCGCATTTACGCCATTGGTGAATTGGCCGCAAGTCGCGATTTTAGGTATTTCACCTGCAACCATGCAACCGGTTTGGAATGGCAAAGACTTTGATCCACGCCTGATGTTGCCATTATCCTTGTCTTATGACCATCGTGTGATTAATGGTGCGGATGCTGCGCGTTTTACCAATAAGCTAACCAAGTTATTAAAAGATATTCGTAGCTTATTGCTCTAATCGTATTTGAATCTAGAAAACCTCGCATACGCGGGGTTTTCTATTTTTAGGCTGAAAATATACGACTTTATTTATGTTATGTTGGATGGAAAATAGATTTTCATTGATTGCAGGAGCACGGATGTTGGTGATTTATCGGGTGATGTTGCCGCTATTGCTCATTGTTTTTGTCTTGATGGGTGCATGGGTGAGCTTTCTGCATTTCCCTTGGGAGTGGGTCATGTATGTTGTTATGGGCTTAGAAGTCTTTGTGGCGACCATCGTGATGATGATGGAATATCAGGCGCAACATATTGGAGGTGCCAGTGGCTGGGGCAGTTTTGGTTTTTTAGGTTTAAGTGCCTATTTGGCTTTCTTTTTGGGGCTCGCCCGCGTGTTGCTCTGGAGTTACCAAAAATTTTGCTCATAAAGATTCAAAACGATTTTATTGTTTGATAGAATGAACTCACTTCATTGGGGAGTAGCCGCTCTTTACGCAAAGTAAAGAGGTGATGATCAACATAATTGTTCAACTGAACATGGTCATCATAGCAAAGAACCAAGAACAGCTTTTCAGCTGTGCTTTTGTTGGCAAGACCTTTGATTTACCACTCTGCATCAATCTATTTGATTTTGGCTAGCAGGAGGGGTAGGTCATCGGTATATTTTGCTAGCCAGAGCATTCAATCATGTATGAATTTCTCATCTCGACTTCAATTGTTGCCCTCGCTGAAATGGGCGATAAAACGCAACTACTTGCTCTCTTGCTTGCAGCACGTTTCCGTAAACCGATTCCGATTTTAATTGCTATCTTACTGGCCACCACGATCAACCATGGTATTTCTGCTGTTTTAGGGCAATGGATTACTACAGTACTCAGTCCTGAAGTTTTGTTATGGATTTTGGCGCTTGGTTTCATTGGGATGGCGATCTGGATGCTGATTCCAGATGAGTTGGGTGATGAAACGGAAAACATCAATAAATGGCAGAAATTTGGGGTGTTTGGTGCCACCTTTATTCTATTTTTCCTGGCTGAAATTGGTGATAAAACCCAGATTGCGACCGTCGCTTTAGCAGCACGTTTCGACAGTGTGTTTTGGGTGATGTTGGGCACTACGTTCGGTATGATGCTTGCCAATGCCCCTGCTGTGTTTATTGGTGATAAATTAGCTGATAAATTACCGATTTCATTGATTCATAAAATTGGGGCTGCAATTTTCTTGATCGTTGGTGTTTCAGCTTTGGTACAACACTATTTCCTTTAAGCAGATTGAATCTCAAATCCATCAAGACCCATCCAGAAGAGATGGGTTTTTTCTTATCAATTTAGGATAAAAGTCAAATATCTGATTGAAACATCAACTAAATCCCATTATTTTATTATGGAATTAAAAATATTTCATATTTAAAGAATTTTTCTGGGGTAGTTATGAGTTTTGAACGGACAACATCGCAAATATTATTTGATAATGGTATACATAAATGCATTAGTTTTACCAGTTTGGTGAAAGGGGAAGGTATTCAGGCCAATCAATTTTTAATTATTGATCATGAGCGTGCCGCTGTTCTGGATCCAGGTGGTGATCTCACCTATGTGCCTTTAACCATGGAACTCAATCGTTACACCAAACTAAAAAATCTGGATTATGTGATGGCCTCTCATCAAGATCCTGACATCATTACCTCAATGCCGCGCTGGTTGGTGTATACCGATGCCAAAGTGGTGGCATCCAAGTTGTGGGCGCGCTTTTTACCCCATTTGAATTCAGCTTTTATGAGTGACCGCATGAAGGGCAATTGGGAAGAGCGCTTGATTGAATTGTCAGATACAGGACAGATTATTGCTTTAGGTGAATCCAGTATTGTGGCTGTCCCTGCGCATTTCCTACATTCGGTAGGAAACTTTCAGTTTTATGATCCGACCGCAAAAATTCTGTTTTCGGGGGATATGGGGGCTTCGATCGTCGAAGATGCCAGTGTGCCGATTACTGATTTTGAAGCACATATTAAAAAGATGAAAGGCTTCCACCAGCGCTATATGTGTTCCAATAAGGTGATTCGTTTATGGGTCAATATGGTGCGACAAATGGATGTGGAGATGATTGTACCGCAGCATGGTACGGCTTTTGTCGGGAAGGACATGATCAATCAATTTTTAGATTGGATCGAAACATTGGAATGTGGTGTGGACTTGATGAATGAATATGTTTTTAGTTTGCCTACTGCGATGAGTTAAGTGGTGATGAGTGAAATGTAACGTTTTATTGGGGCATGAGGCAGCCAAGTCGCTGCTCCACTCGATGCTTTCGATATTTGGGCACTAGGCTATTGAAAATAAAAAATAATGATGCGCAAAAGGCAGGTTGTTTTTTAGGATTTGAAGCGAAAAGTGAGGGTGTAGAACCTAGATCAGCATGCAGTTAAAATTATTTTCATCATAGAAAATGAAAATCACATCGAAATTTGTTTATAATAGCTCACGGAAATTACCAGTGAGATTGTTATGCTGACCATCGTTCAAGAAGCGTTAACCTTCGATGATGTCTTATTACTTCCTGCCTACTCAACTGTTCTCCCAAAAGATGTCTCCCTAAAGACACGTTTAACTCGCGGAATTCAACTTAATATCCCTCTCGTTTCTGCTGCAATGGATACCGTGACTGAGTCACGCATGGCAATTGCGATGGCCCAAAATGGTGGTATTGGTATTTTGCACAAAAACATGGATATCGCAGCACAAGCCGCTGAAGTCCGTCGTGTGAAAAAATTCGAAGCGGGTATGGTGAAAGATCCAATTACGGTTACCCCTGAAACCACAGTTCGTGAGCTAATTGCGATTACCCAAGCGAATAATATTAGCGGTGTACCAGTTGTAAAAGATGGCAAAGTGGTTGGAATCGTGACAGGTCGTGATACACGCTTTGAAACGAATCTTGAGCAGCCTGTAAGTAATATCATGACAGGTCAGGATCGCCTCGTGACTGTACGTGAAGGCGAGTCGAAAGAAAATATCCAAGCATTATTGCAAAAACACCGTATTGAAAAAGTATTGGTGGTTGGTGAAAACCATGAGCTGAAAGGCTTAATTACGGTCACTGACTTCCGTAAAGCTGAAAGTTACCCAAACAGCTGCAAAGATGATTTGGGCCGTTTACGTGTTGGTGCTGCAGTGGGTACTGGTGCTGAAACACCAAGCCGCGTAGAAGCTTTGGTGGAAGCAGGTGTTGATGCGATTGTGGTCGATACTGCACATGGTCACTCTGCTGGTGTGATCGAACGTGTCCGCTGGGTGAAACAAAACTTCCCGCAAGTACAAGTGATTGGTGGAAACATTGCGACAGGTGATGCAGCTTTGGCATTGCTTGATGCAGGTGCAGATGCGGTTAAAGTGGGGATTGGCCCAGGTTCGATCTGTACCACGCGTATTGTGGCAGGTATCGGTATGCCGCAGATCTCTGCGATTGATAGCGTCGCCAATGCACTGAAAGATCAAATCCCATTGATTGCAGATGGCGGTATTCGTTTTTCTGGTGATATGGCGAAAGCGATTGGTGCAGGTGCGAGCACGATTATGGTCGGTTCACTGCTTGCAGGAACTGAAGAAGCGCCAGGTGAAGTTGAGTTCTTCCAAGGTCGTTACTATAAAGCTTATCGTGGTATGGGTTCATTGGGTGCAATGGCAGGCGTATCTGGTTCTGCTGACCGTTACTTCCAAGATGCTAAAGCGGGTGCGGAAAAGTTAGTCCCAGAAGGCATCGAAGGCCGAGTGCCATACAAAGGACCAATGGGCAATATCGTCCATCAAATGATGGGTGGCTTACGTTCATCAATGGGTTATACCGGTTCATCTGTGATTGAAGATCTTCGTCAAAATGCAAAATTTGTGAAAATTACCTCAGCAGGAATGTCGGAATCACATGTTCATGACGTTACGATTACCAAAGAAGCACCAAACTACCGTGTTGGTTAACTTTTAGTAATTTTGTTGACAGATAAACCGTCAGTTCGCTGACGGTTTTTTCGTTTTGGTGTAAAGTGAACAAGATGAGGAAAGATTATGGTTAGACACCATATAAAAGATAAGAAAGTGAGTAAAAGATGAGTTATTTTGGTACTGATGGAATTCGCGGTAAATTTGGACAAATGCCAATTACGCCAGAATTCGCATTAAAACTAGGTTTTGCTGCAGGAACAGTATTAAAAAGAAATAGCCCTAAAAATAAACCGATTGTGGTGCTAGGGAAAGACACGCGTTTATCTGGCTATATTTTGGAAGCAGCTTTACAGGCAGGCCTAAATGCAGCAGGCGTCTATGTACATTTGTTAGGCCCTTTGCCAACCCCAGCGATTGCACATTTAACCCGTGCGTTACATGCACATGCAGGGATTGTCATTTCAGCATCACATAACCCTTATTTTGATAATGGGATTAAATTTTTCTCTAGTGAAGGCAAAAAACTACCAGATACTTTACAAGACGAAATTAATCAAGAGCTTGAGAAAGAGATTGTGATTGATGATACGGCTCACCTAGGGAAGAGTGTTCGTGTTAAAGATGCCAATGGCCGTTATATTGAGTTTTGTAAATCGACCTT
Source organism: Acinetobacter sp. NBRC 110496 (assembly GCF_000876115.1). Lineage (NCBI taxonomy): Bacteria > Pseudomonadati > Pseudomonadota > Gammaproteobacteria > Moraxellales > Moraxellaceae > Acinetobacter > Acinetobacter sp. NBRC 110496. The sequence continues at coordinate 38,633 of NZ_BBTF01000004.1, read as the reverse complement.
CCCCTACCATTTCGACTTATCTAATTTAAAAATCGTGGTGGATTGTGCCAATGGTGCAGCCTATAGCGTAGGACCATCGGTATTCCGTGAGTTAGGTGCCAAAGTTATTCCATTATTTAATGAACCAGATGGTTTAAATATTAATGAAAATTGTGGTTCAACCCATCCAGAACAGTTACGAAAGGTTGTGCTTGAGCATGATGCAGACCTCGGTATTGCCTTTGATGGTGATGCGGATCGTGTGGTGATGGTGGCTAAAAATGGTCAGTTGATTGATGGTGACCATATCCTGTATATCCTTGCAACGCAGGCACAAAATAAGCCAGAAGGTGTTGTGGGGACGGTGATGAGCAATATGGCATTGGAACTGGCTTTGCAAAAAGCAGGGGTAGGCTTCGTCCGTGCCAATGTGGGTGACCGTTATGTGTTACAAGCACTGGAAGAAAATGCTTGGGTAACGGGTGCTGAGCCTTCAGGGCATATCTTAACCCTAGATAAGAGCACTACTGGTGATGCAATTATTGCGGCTTTACAAGTGCTCACTGTGATGGTTGAACAGGGTAAAGCTTTACATGAATTGGTTGATGGTTTTGTACTCTTCCCTCAGATATTGGTCAATGTCCGCCTACAGCACATGATTGATCCCTATTCAATTCCAGCCTTGGTCGCTGAGTTCGAAAAGGCTGAACAGCAATTGAAAGGGCGTGGTCGATTATTGATTCGTAAATCGGGCACAGAGCCTATGATTCGTGTCATGGTGGAAGGTGATCAGCAACAAGAAGTTGAGGCTTTAGCGCATCATCTGGCCGATGCGGTACGTGCCCACGCTCAAGCTGCTTAATGGAGTGCATTTATGAATGATGTCATTAAAGACCTGAGTGAGTTGCGTTTGAGCTACGAGCAAGGTGAGTTACATGAAGGCCAAGTGAGTGGCCAACCTCATTTGCAGTTCCTCAATTGGTTTAATCATGCACTGGCTGCTCATTTACATGAACCCTATGCGATGTCCTTGGCAACGGCAAATCGACAAGGTCGTCCGCATGTGCGTACGGTCTTGCTACGTGGCGCGACAGAAGCAGGTTATGACTTCTATACCAATTATGACAGCCAGAAAGGTTTAGATTTAGCTGAAAATCCCTATGCTGAACTGCTGTTTTACTGGCCTAGTCTAGAGCGTCAGGTGCGTATCGGTGGTAAAGTCATCAAGATTTCTGCACAAGAGTCGACGGATTATTACCATAAGCGTCCGCGTGACAGTCAGATTGCGGCGCATATCAGTACCCCACAAAGTGGTGTGATTGAAAGCCGGGAGTTATTACAGCAACGCTTTCAAGCGTTGCAAACTCAAGCCCAAGCTGAGCTGGATAAACCTGAATTCTGGGGCGGTTATCGCCTCGAAGCGGATTATTATGAGTTCTGGCAGGGCCGACCAAATCGCCTACATGACCGTTTAAGTTATGAAAAACAGAACGGTGTTTGGACTATACAACGTTTGATGCCATAAATGACCCAGATTCAAATTCAACAAAGACCCTTACTGACACGCCCTGAACAGTTTCAGGGCGTGCCTGCATTTATCGCTGAAATTTTAGCAAGACGCGGCGTTCAGTCAGAACAAGAACTAGAGCTGAAACTGAAGTATCTCCTTTCGCCTGATTTAAAAGGCTTGGAGCAGGCGGTTGCCTTGATCGATCAAGCCATTGATCAGCAAAAGCAGATCGTGATTGTCGGGGATTATGATGCCGATGGTGCAACCAGTACCGCGTTGATGGTTCTCGTGTTGCAAGACATGGGTGCCAGAGTAGAGTATCTGGTGCCTGACCGTTTTAAATATGGTTATGGACTTACGCCAGCAATTGCAGAATTGGCTCAGCACAGTTATCAACCTGATCTTTTGATTACAGTCGATAATGGAATTTCCAGTCATGCGGGTGTGGAAACGGCACAGGCATTGGGAATGCAGGTGATTATCACCGACCACCACTTAACCACCAAGCCGACACCGAGTGCCGAAGCAGTGGTTAATCCGAATCAGCTGGGTTGTGACTTTTCCAGCAAAGCACTGGCTGGGGTAGGTGTTGCTTTTTATGTGTTAGCACGACTAGCCAGCACTCGTAGTCAGCAGGGTAAAAGCAGCAGCAAAGTCACCCAGTATCTTGATCTGGTGGCTTTGGGTACCTATGCCGATGTGGCGACACTGGATTACAACAATCGTATCTTGATTGATGCTGGACTAAAACGCATTCAGCAACATCAGTGTCGTGCAGGCATTTTAGCCTTATTGGATATTGCGGGTCGTGATGCCGCTAGTTTACGTGCGCAGGATTTAGGTTTTGTACTGGGGCCTCGTATTAATGCGGCGGGTCGGATGGAAAGTATGCGCATCGGGATTGAGTGTCTACTCGCTGCCGATATGCAAACAGCCTATCCGATTGCACAACAATTGAATCAGCTCAATATGGAACGCCGTCAAGTTGAATCGGAAATGAAGCAGCAAGCGTTGAAAGCACTGCAACATGTACAACTTGAGACAGCGCATTTACCTGCTGCCTTGGTAATGTTTGATCAACAATGGCACCAAGGGGTGATTGGGATTGTGGCGGGACGATTAAAAGAGCAGTTCCACCGGCCAAGTCTGGTGTTTGCTCCTGATGAAGATGGCATCCATATTAAAGGTTCAGCACGTTCGATTGATGGAATTCATATTCGTGACACCATTGAGCAGGTTGCGGAGCAATATCCACATCTGGTTAGTCATTTTGGTGGTCATGCGGCAGCGGCAGGTTTGACGCTGAAAAAAGAGCACTTTGATGAATTCAAAGCGGTGTTTATTCAGTCTATTGCGGCCATGGATGAGGAGTTGTTTCAAGCGACCTTATGGACCGATGGTGAATTAGGCGATTCAGCTTTGCATCTTGGAACTTTGGACTGGATTGAACAGCTTGGGCCTTGGGGACAAAAATTCCCCCTTCCTCAATTTGAGGGGCGCTTTAAAGTGATTGATTATCGCTGGCTCAAAGATCAGCATCTCAAACTAAAACTTGCGGTAGGCTCACATTCGATTGATGCGATTGCATTTAATGCCATGGATCGGTTTGAATTTAACCCGATGCTGGGGTATGTAGACTTGGTTTATACCTTGGAACGTAATGTCTTTAATGGTAACACCAGTCTGCAATTACAAGTTGCGTATTTAAAACAATAAAAAATCCGCTCCTACGAGCGGATTTTTTGCCATTTTTGATGAAGCCAGTATCAGAAACGAACCGTTCCATTGAGCGCAAAAGCATCCACGCCATCTGTGGTGGTATAACCCACACCTAGAGCAAATTGTGGTGTGAAGAATTTCTGAGCATGAATATTAAACACACTGTCTGAGTCTTTTGCGGTAGAGTCAGCAAATGAGACACCAACATTGAGCGTTGGATCAAGATAAAGATCTGCACCTAAACGGTAGGTTGTTTCATCACCAATATAGCTGAGCGCTTCAAAGTTGGTATAGTAGCCACCAATTTGTGCGACATATTTAGCACGTAAAGAAACAGCAGTATCGTCATTTTCCCCAGACACGATTGCTGCGTTTGAAAGTGTGCTGGTAAAACCGTATTGAGCAACCTGTACAGGGTTTAAGCTATCTGATAAATCTGCAACGCCAACAGCAAGGAGTAATCCAGAGATTGGCAAGAAACCTGCTTCTAAGTTATAGCCATCACTCTTTTTGGAGTCTGAGCCGATTCCATTGATTGTCACTTTAACATTGGTACGATGTAGGGCGCCAGAAAGATAGAACTGTGTATTTGGAACGTAGAACTCACCTTGTAGTCCTAGCATATTAAATTGTAAATCACCGAAATCTTGGTCATCCTTGAGCTTGCTATAAGCATAGCCACCGCCAATATTCGAAGCTTTATCTAAGAACGCTGCTTCTGCCCAAGGCACATTTCGGGTTTGTACCGGATTAAAATAATATTTAGCGCTGATCACGGCACTATTGCCTTTGCCATCATCCATATTGATATGTTCATATGCACCACTGGCTTCAGTTTGATAAGCATGGGCATTGATTGCAAAGCAAGCACTCATAAGTACTGCAAGAAGATTTAAATTTTTCATTTGTTATTTTCCCCGTTTAAAAATAATACATATTTTGTTACAGGCGCTAGTGTAGTCAAAAATATATAACCGTCAATTCTTTAACGCATAAAATATTAAAAGACAGCACAGGGAATAAGGGGGGAATGGATGAAAGGCTGGTTGAAAAAAAACGCCCTGAATGACTCAGGGCGTTTTTTATGTTTGCAATTTCGATTTCAAAAATTAGAAACGATATGCAGCACGAAGACCGAAAGAAGTGTAATCGTTGTCAATATATGACTTGTCGTTACCGAAACCTACACGGCCTTCTAAGCTCACTTGTTGATTGAAGAATTTCTTCGCAGAAATACCCCATTCATTCGAATTGATGATTGTGTCATCATATTTAAGTTTTTGGTAATCAACACCAACACTTAAAGTTTTGTCGATGAAGTAATCACCTTTTAATTTCACTTCTTTGTTGTCACCAAAAGCACTATAAGCTTCTAGGTTGACGTCATTCTGACCCACTTTGGTTACATACTTGGCGCGAAGTGTTGGGCTAGTTTCACGGTCACCGTCTTTAACGTCAACAGTTTTTGCACCCGCAGCAATTAATAAACCCGGTGCTGGTAAGTAACCCACTTCACCCGCATAGTGGTTAACTTTTACTTTGCCATCAAGGTAGTTGCTATTTGGTTTGATTTCTTCACGACCAATATTACCGCTTAAGTAGAAATCAGAGTTTGGAACGAAGTATTCAATCCCTGCGCCATACTGGTTGTTTTTAATGGCATCATCTTTTTCATAAGCGTACTGTGCACTTACATTGCTAGCACGGTCAAGGAACGCTGCTTCTGCAAGTGGTGCATTACGTGTTTGTACTGGATTGAAATAATACTTACCATCTACGCTGAAACGATCACTGTCACCAAAACGATCTTGGTCTTTATAGGTATAAGAACCACCGACCTCAGCTTGATAAGCATGAGCAGTGCCAGTTACTGCGATTGCAGATAAAAGTGCTGATGCAATTGCTAATTTTTTCATGGTTGTTTCCTCATTAAGATTTAAACCAAGTGTTAAACACAGATACATGTTTTGTTACAACTTGAGTCTAGAGTAATTTTCATGATCGTCAATCTTGATAAGGTAATCAAACTGTACAAATGTAATTGACTTGTAATTTTGACATTTTATATTATTGATATTTATTAATAAAAATGGATTGTTTTGATTTATTAAAACTTAGGAGATATTGTGTATTTTAGTGAATTTAGTCTACTTTTTATACATTGAGCCAGCCTAAATCGGGGTTAGAAAACATTTCAAACAAAAATAAATTTATTTATAAAGCTGATTTTAAGAAAGCAAATTATTCAAAAACACATGGCTGTGTCGGCTAAAACAGTTATGTTAAAATAGCGGATTAAGTGAAAAAATTGTGAGAAAACACGCGTGGAAATTAATCCGTATTTAATTCAATTGAAAGATTTAGCTGATCGTAGCCAAACACTACGGGGGTATCTTTGACTACGATCTAAAGGTTGAGCGTTTAGAAGAAGTTTTAAGAGAATTAGAAGACCCTGCGATTTGGAATGATCAAAACCGTGCTCAAACCATCGCCAAAGAAAAGGGCAGTTTAGAAAATACCATTGCTGTGTTTGATCGTCTTGCTGAACAGTTAGATGATGCTAAGGCTATGCTTGACCTTGCGGTTGAAGCAGATGATGAAAGTTTATTGTTGGATGTTCAGGCTGAGTTAGACAGTGCTGAAGAAGCTCTGGGCAATCTTGAATTCCGCCGTATGTTTAGCAATCCAATGGACCCAAATCCATGCTTCCTTGAGATCCAATCTGGTTCGGGTGGTACTGAGGCTCAAGACTGGGCGTCGATGTTATTACGTATGTATTTGCGCTGGATCGAACGTCATGGCTTTAAAGCTGAGCTGATGGAAGTCTCTGACGGTGATGTGGCAGGAATTAAATCAGCCACCATCCGTGTTGATGGTGAGTTTGCCTATGGTTGGTTGCGCACCGAAAGTGGCGTACATCGTTTAGTACGGAAGTCACCATTTGACAGCAACAACAACCGTCATACCTCATTCTCAGCAGTGTTTATTTCACCTGAGATTGATGACAATATCGAGATTGATATCAATCCATCCGATGTTCGTACCGATACTTACCGTGCTTCAGGTGCGGGTGGTCAGCACATTAACAAAACCGATTCTGCCGTTCGTTTAACGCACGCACCGACAGGGATCGTAGTGGCTTGTCAGAACCAGCGTTCACAGCATGCTAACCGTGACCACGCGTGGAAGCAATTACGTGCCAAACTCTACGAGCTCGAAATGAGCAAGCGTAATGAAGCTGCTCAAGCCTTGGAAGATTCGAAGTCAGATATCGGCTGGGGCAGTCAGATTCGTTCGTATGTGTTAGATGACTCACGTATTAAAGACTTGCGTACCGGAGTTGAAAATTCCAATACCAAAGCTGTGTTGGATGGTGACTTGGATAAGTTCATTGAAGCAAGTTTGAAGCAAGGTTTATAAGTTTTAATCCAATTAAAACGGCAATCTCGTTCAGCATCGGCTGGTTAATCGAAAAAATATGATATTAATATCGAAAAAAATGGATATTAATATTTAAAAAGTTCGATATACTGGATTCAGGTGCTGAACAAAGCGTTGCCGCTTGAGAAACGTGGTGAGTCTATGGATATTGATGTTATAAGCAAAGCCTTAGCCAATCCATTACGTCGACAGATCTTGCAATGGTTGAAAGAGCCTGAGCAATTTCTACCCGTTGAGCAATGTGGTGGTAGTTTTGAACGGGGTGTATGTGCAGGGCACATCGAACGTTTAGGAAAAGTTGCGCAATCGACCATGTCGAATCATTTGTCTGTACTACAACAGGCAGGATTGATCAAGGTCGAGAAATATGGACAGTGGTCCTATTTCACGCGTAATGAAGCTTTGATTCAGCAATATATCGAACATTTAAAACAAGCACTTTAAATCGAAGAAGTGTAAGTTGAGGCGATCATGGCTGAACTAAATTCTACTTTGCAAGTAGGTGATTTCACGATTAAAAACCGTCTGGTTTTAGCTCCATTAACCAGAGCGCGTAGCGGTGCACAGCGTATTCCAAATGATTTAATGGTGGAATATTACCAACAACGTGCCAATGCTGGCCTGATCATTACCGAAGCAACCGTGATTAGCCCAAAGGCAGCGGGCTATGCCAATACGCCGGGTTTATGGTCGCAAGAACAAGCACAGGCATGGCATAAAATTGTTGAAGCTGTGCACGCACAAGACGCAAAAATCGTGGTTCAGCTCTGGCATGTCGGTCGTATTTCACATCCAGACTTATTGGACGGTGATACACCTGTAGCGCCAAGTGCCATTCAACCTGCGGGTGAAGTGAGCTTGCTTCGCCCAAAACGTGCTTTTGTGACACCGCGTGCGTTGTCTCATGAAGAAATTCAAGAAATCGTAGCGCAATATAGAAATGCAGCTGAACAGGCCAAAGCCGCTGGGTTTGATGGTGTTGAATTGCATGCAGCCAATGGCTATCTGATTGATCAATTTCTACAAAGCAGCACCAACCAGCGTGATGATGAATATGGTGGTTCAATTGAAAACCGTGCGCGTTTATTGCTTCAAGTGGTGGATACCTTTATCGAGGTATGGGGTGCTGGTCGAGTCGGTGTACATCTTGCACCGCGTGGTGATTCACACGATATGGGTGATGAGAATCCGTTGGCAACGTTTGGCTATGTGGTCGAGCAATTAGATCAGCGTAAAGTGGGTTTTATTTTTACCCGTGAATATGAAGCTGCAGATAGCTTATTACCTAAATTACGTCCTAAATTTAAAGGGGTGTGGATTGCCAATGAAGGTTTAACGGCGGATTCTGCGAAACGTATTTTGGCGACAGGCCAAGCCGATGCAGTTTCATTCGGTAAACAATACATTGCGAATCCAGATTTATTTGAACGTTTACAACATGATTTAGCTCTAAATCCACTTCAACCACAAACTTTATATGGTGCGGGTGCTGAGGGTTATACCGATTATCCTGCTTATGAGCAGTTAGAAGCTTAATTTGCTTTAAAACTGTAAAATGGCTCATGCGATTTACCAAAATCGCATGAGTTTTTGTTTTAAATTCCGCATAATGAGCAGCAATCACATAGTCAATTATGGTCTCGGATGGCGCAGAACACAGCAGCACAGCAAACACCGTTTTGGTATAACGTTTTATTGGCTTGTCTCAAGCCCTTATACCGTTGGAAAATCAAACAACGGGCAGAAACTGATGCGCTGTTTCAACAAGAATGTATCGAGCGTTTTGGGCCGTTTCAGCCTGCTAAAAATTTAGGGGCAATTTGGTTTCATGCGGTATCAGTCGGTGAAACCAACGCGGCACAGCCTCTTATTGAACATTATTTAAAATTAGGCCATCCGGTTTTGGTGACCAATACCACCAAGACTGGGCAAGCTCGGGCAAAATCCCTGTTTTTAAAAGCGCCTTATCTGGATTTATTTCAGGCGGTGTATTTGCCTGTCGATCAAAAAGTATTACTAAAACAATTTTTTAATCTGTATCAACCCAAACTATTGGCATTGGTTGAAACAGAGATCTGGCCAAATTTAATTGCCACAGCACAACAGCAACAGATTCCCTGTATTTTACTCAATGCACGCCTGTCAGAGAAATCGGCCAAAGGTTATGGCAAGGTTCGCCGTTTAACCCAACCGATGCTGCAACAACTTACTTGGTTGCTGGCACAAGATCTGGCAACGCAACAGCGTTATGTCGATTTAGGCCTCAATCCAGCCAAAAGTCAGGTAGTTGGCAATATTAAATTTGATATCACTGCACCAGAACATTTTGTCGCGCAAGCCCAGCAACTCAAGCAGGATTGGCAACTGGCCGATCGTCAAATCATCACCTTGGCGAGCACCCATGCCCCTGAAGAAGAAAGTTTACTCAAACAATTACAGCCGCATTTAAATTCAAATCCGAATTTACTCTGTATTGTGGTGCCACGACATCCAGAACGCTTTGATGAAGTATTATTTAAGGCGTGCCAAAGTTTAAATTTAAAAACCCAACGCCGGAGTTTGCAACAATCCATCCAAGCGGATACTCAAGTTTTTCTTGCCGATAGTATGGGAGAAATGTGGCTCTGGTATGCCCTCAGCCAAGCCTGTTTTGTTGGTGGTTCATTGAATGAGCCGGGCGGTGGGCATAATATTTTAGAACCGATGGTGTTGAATGTACCTACAGTGATTGGTCCTCGTTATTTTAATTTTCAAACTATTGTGGATGAGTTTGTGGCGCAACAGGGTATTTTGATTGGAGCGGATGCGGAGCAGGTGGCACAGCAATTATTGGCTTGCCTAGAAGATACTGTTCAGGCCCAGCAATTGGTTCAACAGGCAGAGCAGGTTTTGCAGGCGAATAAAGGTTCTTTACAACAGCATATTCAGTGTCTTGATCATTACTTACAACGCACAGCTGCATCATGAATATTGTGTTACTTGAAGCCGAACAATGCAGCTCGATGGACGCATGGCAGATTAACTACTCCAGACAATTACAGCATTTACGTCAGCACTTACAGCTCAATGTTGGTGATACCCTGAAAGTTGGCATTCGAGCGGGGCAGCGCTACCTTACCGAGGTTGTCTGTATCACGGAACAAGCTATTACGGTTCGTCCAATTCAAACAGAAGCAGTTCCTGCAAAGCTACCCGTACATTTGATTCTTGCTTTACCCCGCCCCAAAGTATTGCGCCGTATCATCATGGATGCAGTGACTTTAGGGGTAGAACGAATCAGCCTGATTCATAGTTATCGAGTGGATAAGAGTTATTGGCAAACGCCGTTTTTACAGCAGTTGAATGATTATGTGACTCTGGGGCTAGAACAGGCTGGTGATACCATTGCACCAGACATTCAGATGTATAAACGCTTTAAACCTTTTGTTGAAGATGTTTTACCAACGTTGATTCGCGAAGACCAGCCTGCCTATGTGGCGCATCCCTATGCCGAGCAGAAAATGCCATATGCGATTCCACATGCGTGTAGTTTGATTATTGGCCCAGAAGGCGGATTTATTCCTTATGAAGTTGATTTGTTGCAAAAAAATGGTTGCCAAGCCATGTGCTTAGGCAACCGGATTTTGCGAACAGAAACTGCGGTATCGAATATTATTGGACGTTTATTTGTCTGAGTTGTCACTCGATTCAATTTGATCGCCACGATAGACTTTCACTTCCTGTACCGGATAAGGAATCGAAATTCCTTTTTCATCAAAAGCTGTAACGACAAATTCCTGAATTTCACTGATTGATGCCGAAGTCGTTGTTTCAGTGGTATTCACCCACCAGCGCACAGTCAAATTAATCGAAAAATCTGCCAGTGCAGTGACATTGACCGAGAAGCCTGGTTGACTGAGTACATTCAGGTTGCGATCCAGAATATCCAGAATAATTTTCTTGGCTTTTTGCATATCATCTTCATAGCCAATACCGACTACAAATTCACAGCGGCGACGCTGATAGGCATTATTCACAGTGACCGCGCTGGTATAGACGGTGGCATTTGGAATCACGATACGTCGGCCATCAGGTGAACGTAAGAAAGTGGCACGAATTTGAATATCTTCAACATTGCCTTCTAAACCATTCACCACAATATCATCGCCGATACGGAAGGGTTCACTGATCAGAATCAAAATCCCGGATAGTAAGTTCTGGAAAATATCCTTAAAAGCGAAACCAATTGCGACAGAACCAATTCCCAAAGCACCAATCAACTGACTAGGGGTGAAACCCGGAATGGCAATCACCAATGCGATCAGGAAACCAAAGAAGATGATAAACGTACTACCGACGCGATTAAGGACCAACACCAAATTCTGACGGGTATAGCTACGATTTTCTAAGGTCTTGCGAATAAAAAATTTGAATAATTTAGTGAGTAACCAAAAAATAATGAAAACCGTAATCGCGATACCGATATAGGGTACGCGTTCCCAGAAACTATCGATGATTTTATCAATCGTGGTATAGGCATCATGATACTTTTCAGTATGTGCGAGCACCGTTTCAGTCGTCTTGGCACTAGCTTGCTGGATCAGTTCACCAGTATCTTTTGCCACTTCAGTTAAGGTTGTTTGTTGGTTTGCCACAGCAAGATCTCTATTTCGCAAAGGAAGGAGTAAATGAGGGGAGCCATCATAAAGAATTTATGGCTGATACGCATGCAAAATTAAGTTTTGACTTCCACTCATCATCAGACAGAATAGCGCGGGTTAGAAATATCCGGTCGTATTTTGAAGGATTTGTGTTGGAGCATCCCACAGATCTGGGCTGGCAAAATAATAAGCAAAGGTGAAGATACCGAACATCATCAGCAAGCTGACCAGAATCATGATCCATGCCAGTAATTTTTCCCAAGCACGGGATGGACGTACATCGCCATAGTCGTTGCGATGAGGTGTTCCTGGTGCAAGTAAGACATATAAAGTAAACAAGAACTGGAGGACTGGAACCAATAACAGCAAGCTCAACCAACCTGTTTTATTTAGATCATGCAAACGGCGAATTAAGAATACAATTTGAAAATAAAGTGTGATGAGCCAAAGGGCAATAAAGGCAAAGAAGGTGATGCCGGAGAAGGCCGAAAATACAGCCTCATCGATGTTGCTGGTCGTAAAGATGCCCGCGAAGGCAAAGATACCGAGAAAAGCAGCCATACAAATTAGGCTGAGTAAACCATACCAACCAATATAACTGAGGCGGTTGAAACGCCCGTTTGGTGAAAGTGGCTGATCTGTAGAGATTAGGGTTGGGGCTGGTGATTCGGGATTAAACATGAGCGATTCCTGTTTTTCTGATTATTAAATCTTTTAAGATCTAGGCAATGATCAAAATAATCACTTATTTTAAAAACAAAAAGCATAGACAAGCAGTTCAAATTTAAATTATTTTGAGTAAATTTTTGAAAATAAGTCCGTCGGAACAGTATAAAACTTCTACGACCAAAGCCGCATTGTTTGCCTTTGTAAATGGTGCCCATACTGCAAGAGAGAACAAAACATATCCAAAAGAATAGGTGAGAACATCTAGGATATGAGATAAAAGACCAAGGAAGTAAGCTATGAAAGACATCTACCCAGTGCCTGATAAATTCAAAGAAACGGCAAGAATCTCGGAAGCAGACTATTTCAAACGTTATCAGGAATCCATTGAACAGCCTGAAGTTTTTTGGGCGGAACAAGCAAAAAAAATTGACTGGATCAAGCCTTTTACGCAGGTGAAGAATACCAGTTTTCAGCAAGATAACTTTAAAATCGAATGGTTTGCCGATGGTGAGTTGAATGTCTCTGCAAATTGTTTAGATCGTCATTTAAAAGATAATCCATTAAAACCTGCCATTATTTGGGAAGGTGACCATCCATCGCGCCATAAAATTATTTCTTTTGTTGAATTGCATGATGAAGTCTGTCGTTTTGCCAATGTGCTCAAAAAACAAGGCATTGGCAAGGGCGATCGTGTGGTGCTGTATATGCCAATGGTGCCTGAAGCAGCCATTGCCATGTTGGCCTGTGCACGGATTGGTGCAGTGCATTGTGTGGTTTTTGGTGGCTTCTCGCCAGATTCATTGGCGAGCCGTATTGAAGATAGTCAGGCGAAATTGGTCATTACCGCCGATGCGGGGATGCGTGGCGGTAAGTTGCTGCCACTCAAAGAAAATGTGGATGCGGCTTTAGCGATTGCTGGAACGGACAGTGTCCAAAATGTGATTGTGGTACATCGTACTGGTAATCCGATTCAGTTCAATGCGAACCGTGATATTTGGTATCACCTTGCGATTATGGAGGTGGATGAACACTGCCCACCCGAGCCGATGAAAGCCGAGGATCCGCTATTTATTCTATATACCTCAGGCTCGACCGGAAAACCGAAAGGGGTACTGCACACCACTGGCGGTTATCTGGTGTATGTGAATACGACCTTTAGAGAAGTCTTTGACCTAAAAGAAGATGATGTGTATTGGTGTACCGCAGATGTGGGCTGGATTACAGGGCATAGTTATTTGCTTTATGGTCCATTGAGCAATGCCACCACCACGGTGATGTTTGAAGGGATTCCACAGTATCCGACATGGGCACGTATCGGTCATGTGATTGATAAGCACAACATTACGATTCTGTACACGGCACCGACTGCGATTCGTGCCATGATGCGTGAGGGTGATGCCTATGTCCGTGAAAGTAATCGTAGTAGCCTACGTTTACTGGGTTCAGTTGGTGAGCCAATCAACCCAGAGGCATGGAACTGGTATCACGAAGTGGTCGGTGAAGGGCGTTGTCCAATTGTCGATACATGGTGGCAAACTGAAACAGGCGGGATTTTAATTTCACCACTGCCAGGTGCAACCGCACTCAAACCTGGTTCGGCAACCCGTCCATTTTTTGGTGTGCAACCCGCACTGGTGGATGGTGAGGGCAATGAGCTGCAAGGTGCAACCGAAGGCAATCTGGTGATTAAAGACTCTTGGCCTGGACAGATGCGAACCATTTGGGGCGACCCAGAACGCTTTATTGAAGCCTATTTCTCTACTTTTAAAGGCTGCTATTTCACTGGTGATGGCGCCCGTCGGGATGAGGATGGTTATTTCTGGATTACGGGACGTGTCGATGATGTCCTCAACGTTTCAGGGCATCGTTTGGGTACTGCCGAGATCGAGAGCGCTTTGGTGGCACATGAGGCGGTGGCTGAGGCTGCAGTGGTCGGGATGCCGCATGAAATTAAGGGTCAGGGGATTTGCACCTTTGTGACTTTACAGGCCGATGTGGCGGAATCTGAAGAGCTACGTAAGGAGTTGGTGAATTGGGTGCGTAAAGTGCTTGGTCCTGTGGCAACCCCAGATGCATTGCATTGGGCGCCGGCTTTACCTAAAACCCGCTCAGGCAAAATCATGCGCCGTATCTTGAGAAAGATTGCGGCCAATGAGCTGGATAGTTTGGGGGATACTTCAACGCTGGCTGAGCCTGCGGTCGTAGAGGCTTTAATTGCCACGGTCTATCCAAACCGATAAATCAATTCAAATGAAGAAGAGCGCTTGATGAAGCGCTCTTTCTATTTTATGTGGATCATTTATGTGTGGCTAAAAAATCTTCGGTATTTTGTACTGTCGCAAAGAAGCCTAATGCCGATAGAAAAGCAGTTTGCACATCAGCGGCTTTGACAGTTTTGCCATCATACTCAAGGTCACGGGTTGCGGTGGCATCGGCGATCACAATCGGCTGATAACCCAGTTCTTTGGCGGCACGTGTCCCCGAATCAATACAGACATGGGTCATCATGCCGGTAATCACTAGTTGTTCTACCTGATGTTGTTCCAGTACTTTTTGAAGATCGGTGTCTAAGAAACTATTTGGAAAATGCTTTTCGATAATAATTGAACTGTCAGTAGCTTTAAGCTGAGGATGCAATTCAACACCGATGGTATTTTCCTGAAAGAAACTGGCTGAGGCAGGATTAATATGCTGGATATAAATAATCGGTAAATTGTTTTGGATAAAATGATCTTCTAACTGGTTGGTATATTGCAAGGCAAGCTCTGGATTGACCAGTTCCATTTTGCCATTTTTAAAATAATCGTTTTGCACATCAATAATCAGTAAGGCCTGTTTCATTATGTTTACTTCCAAGATTAAGATAAAACAAGCATAGGGTGAAACAGAGAAATCGGCTATATTCGGGTGAAAGCATTGTTACTGGTTTTATTTCGTACTGAAAAATGAATATTGAACTTGATCTGATCGACTTAAAAATTATTGAACTTTTAAAACAGGATTCTCGCCTGAGCCATAAAGAAATTGGATTGCGCGTACATCGTACAGGGCAGGCTGTTGGTGCGCGAATTGCTCAATTGATGGATGTGGGTGTGATTAAAAACTACACCATCGCGATAAAATACGAGCATAAACAATTCATTCAACTGTTTATGAATGATCAGCAAGCTTTTATCGAGGTTGAACGACTGGTTAAACAATACCAACAGGTGGACGAGTGTTTTAAAATTCTTGGCAATGCCTGCTATATGATTGTCAGCCATTTTAATCCATCGCAATTAAATGAATTTATTGAACAGTTATCGAAATGGTGTCGTTATTCAGTTGAAACAGTCATGCGAGAAATTGAGACGACTTAAAATAAAAAAGCCCCAAGCCGAGCCTTGGGGAGGATGTGTATTTCTTTTGTTTTTCTTCTTGTTTAACGCTGAAAACTAAGCTGATTTCGCTGCGAGATGATGCTCCTGTTGTTGTTCGAGTTGACGGACCAGCGGTAGAACTTTTTCTCCAAAATATTCAACTTCCTCAATGAAATGCAGAAAGCCAGAAAGAACAAGATCCACCCCCACATTTTTTAAGGCCACAATCCGCTCTGCAATCTGTTGCGGTGTGCCAATCAGGTTGGTTTTAAAGCCATCGTTATATTGCACCAGATCATCAAAGGTTGATTTTGCCCAGTTGCCTTCACGTTCGGGTGCTGCTGCGCCAGCTTCACGGGTGGCATCACCAAAAGCATTCACCGCCTCAACATTGGCTTGTGCAATGATTTCATTCAGAACCGCTCTGGCTTCCTCTTCCGTATCACGGGCGATGATAAAAGCATTGACCCCAATCTTGACCTGCCGATTGGCCTGTTTGGCTTTGCTGCGCACATCATCGACCTGCTTTTTGATTTCTTCGACACTATTGCCATTGGTAAAATACCAATCGGATACCCGTGCAGCCATATCTCGTGCAGCACGGGAACTACCGCCCTGAAACACTTCGATCGAAGGTTGTTGCAGTGGTTTCGGCTTGAGGGTGTAATTCTGAAACTGGTAATACTTACCATCAAAGCTGTAATTGTCAGTACTCCAGACCCCTTTCAAGGTGCGGATAAATTCCTCTGAACGCACATAACGTTCATCATGTTCAGGCCAAGGTTCACCAATGGCATCAAATTCGCCACGAAACCAGCCACTGACCACGTTAATGGCAATACGCCCTTGGCTAAGATAGTCAATGGTCGCCAGCTGTTTGGCAGCCAATGCGGGCTTCCAGGGGCCAGGCAGGATGGCAGCAATCACCCGAAGTTTTTCAGTTTTCGCCAGTAGCGCATGGCTAAAACTCACTGATTCATGTTGGTTTTCTGCGCCATATCCTGCGGTAAAGCGGATCTGGGTCAGCGCATATTCAAAACCGCTTCGTTCTGCCGCCTGTGCGAGACGAACATTATAGTCATAGCTCCAGTCGGTACGTTGTTCAATGTTGCTTACAACGAGACCACCACTCACATTGGGAACCCAGTAGGCAAATTTAATTGCGGATGCTGTTGTCGTCATCGTTGTATCCTCCATTTAATCAGGTTTATGCGACGTGGGTTAAATTCTTGGCTGACTTGGGATGTAAGCGAGATTCAGCTGCATCCAGATCAGGGACGGCCGCAGAGGGGAGTACTTCTGCCTGCTCAATCTGTTTATTAATCCCGAGATTCTGATTGGCCTGTTCAGTTTTGGTTTTAATGGCTGCAGCACGCTGTCCTTTAGCTGGCGCCCATTCTAGAATCGGTAAGGCACGCGCCACCGCCAAGGTGACTCGATCAGATAATTGCTCACTTTTCACGGTATATTCAGGGGTGAAATCACGATCTGTTGCATAGACCCCAATTGGCAATGTCTGTGCCTGAAAGAAGCTAAAGAGTGGGCGTAATTGATGCTCTAACACCAGTGCATGACGGTCACTACCACCCGAGGCGGCCAGTAATACAGGGACATCGACCAACGCCGTCTGTTCAACAAAATCAAAGAAGTGCTTAAATAAACCTGTAAAAGATGCACGATAAACAGGGGTGCCGACAATCAGGGCATCTGCTGCTTCCACCGCAGCAAGATCATCTTGTACCCGTTGCGGTAGCTGATTGCGATAAATTGCGCCACCGAGTAAAGGTCCAATTTCGCTGAGTTTGACAAAATGTACTTTGATATTAATTGCTTCTGAAAGTTCATCCAGAATCGCCTGAACCAGACTTTCTGTTTTTGATGGACTGTTTAAACCGCCAGATACAGCAACGATATTGAGTGGGGTTAAGGGAGTATTGTGATTGGACATAATAACGGCCTAAAAGATCATTTCGAATTGCTATTTATTTATCTATAGCTCGACCTCGGCTGTAAAATAAGGAAATGCTGCAAGCTTATCTTTTTTATAGATATATCCATAATTTGCTTTAGATTGATAACAATCAATATTTAATTCACTGTTTCTACTGAGTATTTATCGTTGTTTTTTTATTTATGATGATATTGGTGTGGTTTATATGAATATTTGATTTATTTTGCGCGAAAAGGAAATAAATCAATGCTTATGCTTGACCTCAGCTGTAATTGAAAATAGGCTTAGACGGATTGAATTTAAATAAACATCGTACAGTGACGTACTTGCAGACAGCTTAAGCGCTTATGAATATTTTAATTGTAGACGACCATCCACTCTTTAGACATGCTTTGATTCAAGCGGTTCGTTATAGTTTGCCACAAGCGCAGATCCAGGAAACGGCCGATGTTGATGAGTTCTATGCGCGTTTAGAACATGGTGCAGAGCCTGATCTGGTCTTACTGGATTTGAACCTTCCGGGCGCATCAGGTTTTTCTGCTTTGGTTTATGTGCGCGCGCAATATCCTGCGATTCCAATTATTATTGTTTCAGCCCACGAAGAAGTTTCGATTATTCAACGTGCCATTGCACACGGTGCCATGGGTTATATTCCAAAGTCTTCACATCCAAGTCATATTGGTGAAGCGATTAAACATGTATTAGAGGGAGAGATTTGGTTACCGCCGAATTTACCAAGTCATGCCAGCTTTGATCCTCGTGCAGCAGATGAAACCGCTTTGGCGGAACGTTTACAATCGCTGACTCCACAGCAGTTCCGTGTATTGATGATGGTGGCAGAAGGCCTACTGAATAAGCAAATTGCTTATGAACTAGAGGTATCTGAGGCAACCATTAAAGCGCATGTAACTGCAATCTTCCGTAAATTGGGCGTACAGAACCGTACTCAGGCGGTTTTGGCGATCAGTGCATTGAATATTGAAGATAAGAAGATGTAATACTTTCAAATGAGTATCTGAATCTCACAGTTTATTGAGATTCAGAGAATAAAAAACCAGTTCATCAGAACTGGTTTTTTATTATGAATTAAGTCTTCTCAAATGAGAATCTTAACTCAATATTAGAAACGGAACTTCGCGTTTAAGCCAACAGTTTGCGTATCTACGTTTGCATGTACTGCATTCGCATTTACGTAGCTAGCACCTACAGCTACAGCTGGAGTAATGAAGTAGTTTACGTTCGCACCCCAAGCAGATTTGATTGGAGAGAAGTTGTCGTTAGCTGGGTTTTTGCTGAAGTTTGCTTCAGCATAAGAAGCACCAACGCTTAACTGAGGTGTTACATAAAGATCAGTTTTTAAACCGTAAGCTTGGTTTTCGCCGTATACAAGGCCAGTTTCAAAACCTACAGCCATATTTGTACCGTCGATGTTACCTACGTATTTAGTACGTGCAGTTACAACGTCTTGTTTGTCACCAATTGTTGCTGCATCAGCTACAGCGCTGAATACGCCATTTTCAAGAACTTTGTTTGCATCTAAAGCAATTTGGTCAGCAACACGAGCATAACCTACAGCAACCAAGAAGTTAGGTACAACCATAGCACCAAGTTCTACAGAGTAGCGGTCGCCATTGTCTTTAAAGTTTTCAACTTTAGTTTGAGAGTGGTTATATGCAGCACTTACATAAGCAGGTACATATGGAGTTGGAAGGTAAGCTTCACCTTTCACACCAAATGAGTTGTTCTTAATAGTTTGTACTTCATCACCGCTTAATTTTGCATAGCTATAAGCAGCAGAAACATTAGAAGCTTGGTTTAAGAATGCAGCTTCAGCTAAAGGACCTTTAGAAGCATCTACATTTTTGAAGTAGTAAGTACCTTTAGCAGCACCAGTATAGTCTTGATCATTTAAAGCTTTTGCTTCAATGAATTCAGACTGACCTTGAACTTCGTATTGGTATGCATGAGCGCCGGTCATGGCTAAAACTAGAGCAGTGGCTAAACCGAGTTTTTTCATAATGATTTCCAGCTTTAAAACAATTAAAGAGTAAAGTTGGAGCCATTGTATTGTAACAAAGTATGAAGTCAATGTAATAAATTGGGCCGTGGGATCAGTGCGTAAATCTCGACCGAGTTGTGGTTGAAAATTAATCACTTGAAAGTAATCTTGTCAACCAATTATAAAATACATATCTAACAAATAGATAAGTTTATTTTTGCACAAGATAATGAATGAAATAATAATGTCACATCGCTCTTTTTTTAATTGGTTTAAACGATAATATTGATCGTTTTTTTCATTCAATTAATTCTTCTTAATGTCATAATCCACCGGTAGAAAATGTGAGATCAAATTCTATTCTCGCTTTTTTTGCGACAAACTTTACAATTTTATGATACTTATTCTCAATTAATATAAACTAAAAATCACGAGAAAATCGGACTTTTAATGATCAATTAACAAAATCGATTGTAACAATAAATCCGATCTATTTAATCAACTTTACTTTTTGAGAGCTGATTCACATAATACAAAGCAAGGGATATCTAATTTGCATTTAAATATCTCATAACATTTTCTTTTAAGTATTTTGATGTTTTTACATCACTGTTTTACTAGCTCGGCTTTCCCCAAGGCTGAGCTTTTTTTTATCTGTTTTTTAAAATTGTAGATGAGATAACGCTACAGAATAAGTCTGTTAAAAGCCTTATAGTGGCGAATTTATTCCACTTTTCCTGTTTGATGATCATGTCGAAAAAATTAAAATGCCTAGCGCTTCTTACGCCATTAATTTTGATCCTTCCATTGACTGCTTGTCAGAGTTCTAGCCAAAAAAAACAGCAAGTCGTGTCATTAAATGAGCAACAGCGGGTGGCGAATTTATTCCAGCAGGCGCAAACAATAGGGGTTTTGGTCATCTATGATGGCAAACAAATTCAAACATACGGCAATGCAACACGCCGTGCAGATCAACGTTTTATCCCAGCCTCAACCTTTAAAATACTGAATGCACTGATTGGTATACAGCATCATAAAACCACGCCAAATGAAGTCTTTAAATGGGATGGTCAAAAACGTGCCTTTAGCAGTTGGGAAAAAGATTTAAGTTTAGCTGAAGCTATGCAGGCATCGGCTGTACCTGTCTATCAGGAGCTAGCGCGACGCATTGGTCTAGAACTCATGACCCGTGAGGTGAAGCGTGTTGGCTATGGCAATAAAAATATTGGAACCCAAGTCGATAATTTTTGGTTGGTCGGGCCTTTGAAAATTACACCTGTAGAAGAAGTTCGATTTGTCTATGCATTGGCCAAGCAAAAACTACCGTTTGACCAGTCAACTCAACAGCAAGTGAAAGGCATGTTATTGGTGGATGAGCATCAGGGAACCAAGATCTATGCCAAGAGCGGTTGGGGCATGGACGTTACCCCGCAGGTTGGATGGTGGACAGGTTGGATTGAACAGCCAAATGGCAAAATCATTGCATTTTCACTGAATATGCAAATGAGCCAACCTGAGCATGCAGATGCACGTAAAGTGATTGTTTATCAAGCATTGCAAGAGCTGGGATTGTTAGCCAATTAAATATTCAAAAAAAGACCCAACTTTTGGGGAAAGCTGGGTTGAGAAAGGATGTTTAGCTTGGGGAGAGAAACATCCTAGAGGGTTTCGCTTTTAAATTCTCAAATCTTTCTATGCTTAAATTATCTGTCTTGAAGGGTGATTTGTAAAATTGATAATTTTTATTTTTTAAATAGGATTTTTCGATTCAAATGCAACTGGTCTAAAAGTTCTAAATTTCTTGCAGATGTGCTTGCAGATGAGTGAATGATGGGCTATATGTTGCCACTAAGGGCTTGAATGCGTTTTCACAATTCATTATTAATAAATTGAATAAGATGAGCGGCATTATGAGTATTAATTCTAAGATCATTTTAGATCAAGTTATTCAGAAAAAAGTGCTCTGATTTTTATCTTGAATTAAATCCTTATCCAATTTTTAAAATATTTATTATAGAAATATAAATAGTTTAGATGATTTAAATTAAATAAAAATCATTCTCAAATTTAATCCTGAGTAATAATTTAGCGCTTGAAACAGCGATTAAATAAAATCAGTCTTGATGACTGTAACCAAAAACCTCGGTTTAAGCGTGGTAGTGTGATTTATAATTCAGGTAAAATTGAGTTCTGTTTAAAAATCCATTGAGATCGTTTTTGAAAAGTGCAAGGTGTGTGAATGGGGCGTAAATTAAAAAGCTCAAAATTACGTTCTGAGCAGATTAGCCGTCGTCTTTTCTTTTGTATGATTGCCATTATCTTTTCAATTTTTTATCTCTCTCTTCCTTTAATTATCAATAGCTATCAAGAATATATAAAATCTGAGCAAACCCTGACGGAAATTACCAGTCTTCGAGCGCTGGTCAAAACAGCGAATAAGATTTCCAGAGAGCGGGCACCTTCAAATAAAGTGATGTCAAGCCAAGCAGATGTCTTATTGAAGAATCAAAAAGAATTAGAAGGATACCGTAACGGGGTTGATGCGCAAATTGATGACACGATTGAGGTGTTAAAACAAAATGGGTTTAAGTTGATTGCGCATGAGTTGGAAACGGACTTAAAAGTTAAGTTAGCTACAGCACGTCATATTGTCGATGTATATGCCAATACCCCACAGAATGAGCGCACGTCAAAACAATATGATCATGCTATTTTATCGATGTTCAGTGTTTGGGATGAAAGTCGTGAGTTTTTAACTTGGTTGTTGGTGCGTTCAAATAGCAAGAACAGCAGCATGTCGAATTACTTTACCTCAATCCTGATACTGACCGATATGCGCGACCAAGCAGGACGAATTGCCTCGAATATTATGGCGCCGGTGACTTTTGATGAAAAAATTCCAGATGAAAACCGAGCAAGAGCATTACAAACCCAACATCAAGCGGTTTATCTTTGGGAGTTAATTGATACCATTCAGCCTGAACAATCGAAAACGCCAGAATATGTAAGTTTATATCGACGTGTGAAAACGGAGTTTTTAGATCGGGGATTACCGATTATTGCGCGTTTGCTCGATGAAAGTAAAAACAATAAAGCATACTTTCTCTCGGGGACTGAACTGACTGAACGGATGGTGGGGAAATTTACCCCAGTCATGGATCTACAAAATTATATTCTTGATTACAGTATTGCTGTAGCCGTTGAGCAGAATAAGTTAGCGAAGCGACAGTTTATTTTTACCCTGTGTATTTCAAGCCTATCTTTGCTGATTGCAATTTTCACTATGATTTATGCCAAGAGAAGAGTATTCAGTCCTTTGATTCATGCCCGTAATATGATCTTGCGTCTCTCGGGGACTTCGGATGTGCTTCCTGTAAATAAAAATAATAAGGAAGAGTTTTTCTCGCTATTTGAAGCGATTGATAAATTAAAAGGCATGCTAAAGCAGCGTGATACGATGGAGTTGCAACTGAAGAAAATTGCAAATACGGATGTGTTAACAGGCGTTGCTAACCGTTTGGCTCTGGATGAATATATTCAAATGCTTGAATCCAAGCCTGAGTCATTGTCACAGACCTGTGTGATTGCCATTGATATTGATAATTTTAAGTTCGTGAATGACCAGTATGGACATATTGTGGGGGATCAGGTGATTAGCATGATTGCCGATCAGCTGAAACATAATGTGCGGGCGTCGGATTTAATCGTGCGTTATGGTGGTGATGAGTTTTTGGTGGTCATTGAAAATATCCAAATGGGTGCGGCAAGCGTCGTGGCTGAGAGTATTCGCTCGGCAATTTTAAAAGAGCGGATTATGGTTTTGAATGGGGCTGAGTCGATTCAGGTTTCGGTCAGTATTGGCGTTGCGATAGGGGCGCAGAGTTGGCTAGAACTGTTAGAAAAAGCGGATCAATCGTTATTAAAAGCGAAGTCGAAAGGGAAGAATGCCGTACAGTTTTGATCTTCGCCCTTCGCTTATTTGCGCTAACTTCAAGTTATTCTTTTTTATTATGCTTGTGAAAAGCCAAAGTCCGACTCTCGATAACACAGGTAAGTCATGAGCAAGATGGGCACAATGATACAGATAAAAGAAAACAGGATATATGCGAGGGCGCCTAGCAATGCACCGAAGGCAAAGGAAAGCACACTCGGTAAAATCTTTGAAATATTCTGCCGAGCTGAATCCTTGGTTTCGCTGGATGAGGTGGTTGAACCATACGCGATGACGGTATCAATGGTCAGTTGAGCAATGTTGCCAGTCATCAGTGTAGAGGTTGCCATAGATGATAATAAAGTACGAATGACAGCATTGCGGATTCCCATGGCAGAAATGCCCAGCATTGCCGTAATAATTGCACCCGTGTCCACTAAGCTCTCAAATGGACTGAAAAAAATACCAGCCAGCATGAACAGGGTGAGCAAGAGCGTCTCAGTAATCAAAAAAGCCAGAAGAATATTCGGATATCTCTGTTTCCAGCGTTGTTCACACCAAGCCGTGATGCCGATGGTTAGGATAAAACTGCCCAAAAATAAGGCCCATACTCCGAGTCCACCCAGAATGGTTTCTTTACCTGCGGTAACGATATAACCGGTAACATGATTGGTGTAAATACCGAATAAGGCAATAAATCCCACAGTATTCACCCATCCTCCAACAAAAGCCAGAATGGATGCTTCATGGTAATGCTGCCAACGTTCTTTAACTGGAATATAGCGTTTAGGCATAAAACAATAAGCTCTGGATGAACAAAGGACTTTATTGAATAAGTTATTCTTTATTTCTGCTTAACTTATCCGCTTTGCAGTTCCATCGCTGATTGATATTCCTTTAAGCTGTGAACAGGGTAGATCTAAGAAAGAGAGCGTATTTTTCTATGCTGAATAAAACGCTCTATAGCCATTATATTTAATACAATTATCTTGGTTTGAAAATTGAGCTGTACACTATTTAAACGAAAATATTTAGAATAACTAACATATAGGTAAGGGTTAATGATGCTTGGGTCTTTTTATCGTTTTAAGTCTTGTGGATTGTAAAATAGCGGAACAGTACATGGTACTTTAACTGGGCTTGGTGCTAAGCAAGCCTGGATTGATATTGCTGCGGTTAAATAGACTTGATCCGTGAATGAGTGCCTGCCTTAAAAGGATGGGGTAAATTCAAGCTAGAGAGATGGAACCAGCTTAAATTTACCCTCATATTTGCACAGTAATTAAACTGATTTCAACATCGGTTTCAAGAATCGACCTGTATGTGAAATTGCAACCTCAGCAATTTGCTCTGGTGTGCCCTCAGCAATAATCTGGCCACCACCCGAACCGCCTTCAGGACCTAAGTCAACGACCCAATCGGCAGTCTTGATCACATCCAGATTATGCTCAATCACCACAATGGTATTGCCCTTATTGCGTAGCTCATACAGGATATCGAGCAACTTGGCGATATCATGGAAATGCAGACCTGTAGTCGGTTCATCCAGAATATACAAGGTTCGACCGGTATCGCGCTTGGCCAATTCACGTGCCAGTTTCACCCGTTGCGCTTCACCACCAGAAAGGGTGGTTGCTGCTTGACCCAAACGGATATAACCCAGACCCACTTGGGTCAAGGTATCTAAACGACGATGAATCACAGGAATCGCACTAAAGAACTCCGCTGCATCTTCCACGGTCATTTCCAATACATCTGAAATGTTCTTGCCTTTATAACCGACTTCTAAGGTTTCACGGTTATAACGCTTGCCATGACAGGCATCACAAGGCACATACATATCTGGCAGGAAGTGCATCGCCACTTTGATCATACCGTCACCCTCACAGGCTTCACAGCGACCGCCTTTCACGTTAAACGAGAAACGGCCTGCACTATAACCACGTGCTTTGGCTTCAGGTGTCTGTGCGAATAACTCACGAATCGGCGTGAATAAACCGGTATAGGTGGCTGGATTGGAACGAGGGGTACGCCCAATTGGACTCTGGTCAATATCAACCACTTTATCCAGATGCTGTAAGCCATCAATTGAATCAAACTTTTCCGCAGTCAATGTGGTTGCGCCATTCAGTTGAGTTGCAGCTAAAGGTAATAAGGTACGGTTAATCAGCGTTGATTTACCTGAACCTGAAACCCCCGTCACACAGGTCATGATGCCAAGAGGAATGGTCAAGTCGACATTTTGTAAGTTATGTCCGCTTGCACCAGACAATTTGATCACTTCATCTGGACGAGGGGACAAGGTGCGTTGTTTCGGTACTTCAATCTTCAACTTACCTGAAAGATATTGACCTGTCAGTGAGTCGGCATGATTGGCCAACTCATCGTAGGTGCCTTCAGCAATCACGGCACCGCCATGAATCCCTGCACCTGGCCCGATATCAATAATATGGTCAGCGGCACGAATTGCATCTTCATCATGTTCAACCACCAGCACGGTATTGCCCAAATCACGTAAACGAATCAGGGTTTGTAATAAGCGATCATTATCCCGTTGATGTAGACCAATCGATGGTTCATCCAGCACATACATCACGCCCATAAGACCTGCACCGATCTGTGACGCCAGACGAATACGTTGTGCTTCACCGCCAGAAAGAGTTTCGGCTGAACGTGCCAAGCTGAGATAATTTAGGCCAACGCTGACCAGAAAATGTAAGCGCTCACGGATCTCTTTAAAGATTTTATCGGCAATTTCACCTTTGGCTCCTTCAAGGTTCAGGTCTTGATAATAGTGTTCAGCATCGCCAATCGACATCTTGGTAATTTGGGCAATGGTCTTGTCTTTCACCCGAACATGGCGCGAAATTTCATTCAGACGTGAACCACCACAGGCATCACAGGCTGCATTCGACAGATACTGTGCCAAATCATCACGTACATAATTCGATTCGGTTTCACGATAGCGACGTTCCAGATGCGGCAAAATTCCTTCAAAGGCCTGCACCCGACTGTGTTTACGACCTCGTTCATCGATATAGCTCAGATCGATTTTCTCTTTGCCTGTGCCTTGCAGGAATTTCTTTTGCGTGTCTTTATCCAGCTGATTCCATGGTTGATCGAGGTCAATATTGAAATGATCTGCGACTTTTTGCAGCATGGTGTAGTAATACGGACGCTGTCTGTCCCAACCCCGAATTGCCCCTTGGCTGATCGAAACCTCTGGATTTGGAATCAGTTTGTCCGCACTGAAATGGCTACGGGTTCCCAAACCATCACACACTGGGCAGGCACCAAATGGATTGTTGAAGGAGAATAGGCGTGGCTCAAGTTCAGCCACAGCGCGGTCACATTCTGGGCAAGAGTGTTTAGCTGAGAATACGCGTTCAGGGTGTTCGCCATTCATCCAGGATAGAACCGCGATATCACCGCCTAAACGCAAGGCAGTTTCAAAGGATTCTGCGATACGGTTCCCCAGATCATCACGCACTTTAAAGCGATCCACCACCACTTCAATGGTGTGCTTTTTCTTTTTATCCAGTTCTGGTGGGGTATCGATATCAATGATTTCACCATCGACACGGGCACGCACAAAGCCCTGACCTTGGAGCTGTTCAAACAGTTGGGTGTATTCACCTTTACGCTCACGTACCACAGGGGCGAGCAACATCAGTGCAGTACCTTCTTCAAGACTTTTTACTGCATCGACCATTTCCGAAATGGTTTGTGCCACCATAGGGAGGTCATGTTCTGGGCAGTACGGCGTACCCACGCGTGCATAGAGCAAACGCAAATAGTCATAAATTTCGGTAATGGTACCCACGGTCGAGCGAGGGTTGTGGCTGGTTGACTTTTGTTCAATCGCAATTGCAGGAGATAAACCTTCAATCGAATCGACTTCTGGTTTTTCCATTTGTGACAGGAATTGACGTGCATAAGCCGAAAGCGATTCAACATAACGGCGTTGACCTTCGGCATATAAGGTATCAAAGGCCAAGGAGGATTTACCTGAGCCAGAAAGTCCCGTAATCACCACAAACTTGTCACGTGGAATATCGAGTGACACATTTTTTAAATTATGGGTACGTGCGCCTCGAATACGGATATGACTTTGACTCATAAATACATCTCAATAAGCTGAATATGAAAAATTAAGGTCTGTTGATGCTTCTATCCAGCGTGTTGCTGAGAAGTTTCTCCAGACCTTCTATATAATAACGATTTAAAATTGTTCAAGCTGTAACAAAACGATTTTAAACGTCAGATTGTGTCGGATTAATGATTTCAACACTGTTTTTAACATAAATTTTCATGTGAAATCACAGTTTATCTGTGAACGGTTTCAAGCATTGATTAAAAAATAAAGTGCTAAAATTGAGGGCTGCATGTCAAAAAAATTGAAAATCTCCATAGTTGCGCTGCTTTTGCTGGTTGTGGCTTATGTTTATGCATTGCCTTATTTGACGATTTATCAAATCCGTCAAGCTTTGAAAAATGAGGACACGACCGCTTTAGCCCATTATGTGGACTTTCCAAGTGTACGCCAGAATCTTAAAGATCAATTCAATACAGCCTTATTAAAAAAATTCCCGGCAGATGAACGAGGTCGCGAAGGAGGCTTTGCTGCACTCGGTGCGATGTTAGCCTCATCCATGGTGGATAAAATGGTCGATATGATGGTGAGCCCACAAGGGGTTTCGATGTTGTTGCAAGGCAAAAAGTTAAAAGAAGGTTTGCCTTACTCGGCACACTCTGAACCGCAACCTGTGCAGGCTGAGACCCAGAAACAGTCACCACAAGAACAGGTTAACTATCGGAGTCACTATCAGTCCTTGAATCAGTTTGTGGTGGAAATTCAACAGGCTGAACAGCGGTCGAAGATGAATGTGATCATGCAAAGACAGGGTTTGAGCTGGAAAGTCACACAAATCCAATTGCCTATGGAGCAATTGCAATAGATTGGTGATAGATTGAAATATCGCACAAGCGTACAGATAAGGACAAATAAAAATGTTAGGGAAGATACTGATTGGATTGCTTGGGGTATTACACGTTTATATTTTGGTGCTGGAAATGTTTTTGTGGGATAAGCCCTATGGTTTAAAAGCGTTTGGCAATAGTCTGGAAAAAGCACAACTCACCAAGGTTCTGGCACAAAATCAGGGGTTGTATAATGGCTTTCTGGCTGCTGGATTATTCTGGGCATTACTGGCACCCGCAGACTATGCCACGGCAATTGCCAATTTCTTTTTAGGCTGTGTGCTGATCGCGGGTATATACGGCGGACTGACCGCAAGCAAAAAGATTATTTATATTCAGGCAATCCCTGCATTGCTGGCTTTAATTGTGGTGAATGTTTTTTAACCCAGCAATAAAAGTAGGCATTTGATCTGATTTATGCTTTAATGCGCCTAGTTTGAGATGAGCCTCATACAGTATATCGGACGATACGATATACGACTAAGCCCCTTAAGTGGGGCTTTTTTATGTCTAAAGAAAATGCACAAGGGTATGGTTTAGGCTGGATCAAGCCCCAACCATTGGCGTTGCTGATAAGCGCCGTCCCAGAACAACCATTCCAGTTTTGCCCCCATGGTATAGGCCGCATGCATTTTGGCTAAGGTATCTTCATCACAACGGGCAGCGACTTTATCTACAGTTGCAATTACATTACGCACCGCCGTATTAAATTCTTTACCTGCGTAGGTATCGATCCATGCCTGATAAGGGTTGTTGGCAACCGACTGGCTGACGATATCTTTCCCTACTTCTGCATAAATCCAGAAGCATGGCAATAAGGCTGCTAAAATCACCGGATAGCTTTCTGACCATGCGGTTGCCGTCAGAAAAGAGGTGTAATGATGACACGCCAGCGTCAGTGGTGTGTTTTCAAACTCGGTTTTGCTGACATCAAATTCCTGCATAAAATCATTGTGTAAACTGCGTTCTACAATAATGGCAATTTTAGCCGCTTCAGAAAATTGAATCACGTCATCAGCTGCATAGGCTTTTGCGGCGGCAACCGCAAGTGCTCGACCATAAGCCAATAAGTAGTGTGCATCCTGAATTACATAATGACAGAAAACGTCGCGCTCCAATGTGCCTGCCGCCAGTTCCTGATTAAACGGCAGGGCCAATATTTTTTGATATAAGTCTTGATTGCGTTGCCAAACATCTTGAGAAAACGTCATGGATTTGAACCTGTTAAAACGCGAAAAAATTAATCTTGCTGAACTATAACAGAGTCTGATTCGGATATTTTTTTCTTCAAAACAAGTGCAACAATCTTTTCTAACTTTTACTGAAAACTCGCCTACAATAGACACATTTTTATAACTCGACGATTTGAATAAAAGGCTGCTCATGAAGCATTTTCGTTTTTCAATTTTCTTTACGGTAGTGTGCTTGGCACTATCTGCTTACTGGGGCTATACGCACGGCCCTGAAGCGGGTGTTGCGACCATGTTAAAGGCATTGACCATTACTGCAATTTTGGCAGTTATGGAAGTTTCTTTATCTTTTGATAATGCCGTGGTCAATGCATCTGTACTTCGTGGTTGGGATCATTTCTGGAAAATGATTTTCTTAACCGTTGGGATTCTGGTTGCTGTATTTGGTATGCGCTTAATCTTCCCTGTGGTGATTGTTGCCGTGACCGCTGATATGGGCATGATTGAAGTGGCCAAATTGGCTCTCAATGATCCGAAGACCTATTCTGAACGCTTAATGGCACACCATGCTGAAATTGCAGCATTTGGTGGAACTTTCCTGTTGCTGGTTTTCCTGAATTTCTTTTTTGATGATGGTAAGGAAACGCACTGGTTCAAGTGGCTAGAAGCGAAACTGGCGCATTTGGCCAGTGTGCCAGCGATGTCGGTTTTCCTTGCCTTGATTGCGATGATTATCATGGCGGCCAATGTAGATGAATCTGCCCGTTTGGCGGTGACCATGGCGGGGATTTGGGGCATTGTGGTGTATATCGGGGTGCAGGTCTTGAGCCATTTATTGGGTGGAGAACCTGAGATTGATGAAGACGGCAATGCGGTGACGCATGACTCAAGCGGTGCAGCTTCGGGTGTGGTGAAAGCAGGTTTTGGTGGCTTCCTTTATCTTGAAGTACTGGATGCATCGTTCAGTTTTGATGGCGTGATTGGTGCCTTTGCGATTACCAGTGATGTCGTGATCATCATGCTCGGTTTGGCAATTGGTGCGATCTTTGTCCGTTCGATGACCATTTATTTGGTGGAGAAAGGTACATTGGATGCCTATATCTACCTAGAGCATGGCGCACACTATGCGATTGGTGCCTTGGCATTTATCATGATCGCCAGCGGTACCGGCTTACATGTCCCTGAAATTGTGACAGGTCTGATTGGTGTGGCCTTTATTGTCTGGGCGGTGATTGCCTCGATTCAATATAGCAAGCGGGAACAGCAAGCCTCTTAAGCTTGTTTTCAGCTTGGTCAGCTATTTTAAATAAAGGAGCGATAGTCGCTCCTTTATTTTTTCTCTGCAGAAAGATTGTGTTTTTCATAATCTCTTACAACCTTTGTAGGCGAATGGCTTATAATTCGCTGAGCCAGTTATAGTGTCTTATCAACAATGAATGCTTTAGAACGTCGTTCAACCTTTGCCTTAAGTAGCATTTTTGCCTTACGCATGTTGGGCCTGTTCATGATTATTCCTGTGTTTTCAGTCGCAGGACAATCTTACCAATATGCTACGCCCGCCTTGATTGGTCTCGCTGTTGGGGTTTATGGCTTAACTCAGGCGATTTTACAGATCCCCTTTAGTTTGTTGGCTGATCGTTTTAGCCGTAAGCCGTTGGTGGTGCTTGGCTTATTGTTATTCGCCATTGGCGGTGCAATCGCAGGCTTATCCGACACCATTTATGGCGTGATTATTGGTCGTGCCATTGCTGGTGCCGGCGCGGTCTCTGCCGTGGTGATGGCATTACTGGCCGATGTCACTCGTGAAGAACAGCGTACCAAAGCCATGGCGGCGATGGGTATGAGTATTGGTTTATCCTTTGTTGTCGCTTTTAGTTTAGGGCCATGGCTCACCAGTCTGGTCGGTATTTCTGGCTTATTCTTTGTCACCACCATTATGGGTTTGGCTGCGATTTTGATGTTGCTTCTGGTGCCCAAAGTCACGCGACATCACCGCAATTATCAACAAGGCTATTTGACCCAACTCAAACAAGTGATTCAAATGGGTGAGTTGAACCGACTGCATGTGTCGGTATTTGCCTTGCATTTACTCCTCACGGCGATGTTTATCTATGTGCCCTCGCAGTTGATTGAGTATGCGCAAATTCCATTGGCAAAGCATGGTTTAGTCTATTTACCGCTGTTGGTGATCAGTCTGTTTTTTGCCTTTCCAAGTATTATCATTGCGGAAAAATATCGCAAAATGCGCGGCATTTTTCTCACTGCAATCGCGGGGATTATTGGCGGGTTGCTGATTCTGATTTTTGGCTATGAGTCTAAATATGTATTGCTGGCAGGACTGGGTTTATTCTTTATTGCTTTTAATGTGATGGAGGCGTTATTGCCTTCGTGGCTGTCTAAAGCCGCACCGATTCAATCTAAAGCCACGGCAATGGGCGTCAATGCCAGTAGCCAGTTTTTAGGGGCTTTCTTTGGTGGTACTTTGGGTGGACAGCTTTTGATGTTACAGAATACTGCGCTCGGGTGGAGTGTGCTGACGGGGATTGCTATAATATGGCTGCTGATTAGTTTTGGTCTGGCTCAGCCAAGATATTTATCTTCCATTGTATTGCCTTTACCTCAGGCAATACAAACAGATGAATGGACTTCAAAACTGTTGGCAATTCGTGGTATTGAAGAAGTCGTGGTGATGCCTGAACAGCAAGTTGCGTATATTAAAGTCGATAAACAGAGCATTGATGATACTGGGCGACAAGATTTAACGCACTTGATTGGCAAAGAGGTAGCCATTTAATCATAACTCTTATAAAGTAAAACATAGAAATATATAGGATGAAGACAGCTAATGCGTGGTGTGAATAAAGTTATTTTAGTCGGTACTTTAGGTAAAGATCCAGAAACGAAAACCTTTCCAAATGGTGGATCATTGACTCAATTCTCGATTGCAACCAGTGAATCGTGGATGGATAAAAGTACGGGTGAGCGTAAAGAGCAAACAGAATGGCACCGTATCGTGTTGCACAACCGTTTAGGTGAAATTGCGCAACAATATCTGCGTAAAGGTTCAAAAGTGTATATCGAAGGTTCATTGCGTACCCGTCAATGGACAGACCAAAATGGTCAAGAGCGTTACAGCACTGAAATCCGTGGTGATCAAATGCAAATGCTCGATAGCCGTCAACAAGGTGAGCAGAGCGGTGGTGACTTTAATCAGCCCCGTTTTAACAACAATAATAACCAAGGTGGTGGTTACCAAAATACGGGCTATAACAATAACAACAACCAAGGTGGTTATGGTCAAGCTGGTGGCAATCAAGGCAATTATGCAGGTAGCCCTCAAGCAGGTAATGGTTTTAATTCACCAAAAGCAGCACCGCAACCGGCTGCAGCAGCACCTGCGGATTTAGACGACGATTTACCGTTCTAGTACACCCTAGAGACTATGTTTTGTAAAGTTTATTAAATTATTCTTTATTAGCAGTTAGTTACAAATAAAATTTACAGATACCAGAAATGGTTCTGTAAATTTTTTTATTTATATCTTATGATATTTAATACTTAGATATTTTGTTAAATTTAATTATGATGTCTGTTAAAAGATTTGTAATGAGTAGTGGAGAGAGATTTGCTGTTCTTTTGAATAGTGATGGTGTTCCTATGACTTATCCAAATTTATATACGATCATTCATTTAAGAAATCGTGGTCAATCAATCAATACAATTTCTGCTTTTTTGGAAGATATTAAGTTGCTCTTTCAGTTGTTGGATAAGTTAGGAATTGACTTGGAACAAAGGATAAAAAGTAAAGATTTATTAAAACTAAACGAAATAGAAGCTATAGTAAATTTAACCAGTTTCAATCGCAGTCGATTAGGTGGGGCAGATTCAAAAAAAAAGATCATAAGTTTTCCAAAAAGTAATAATAAAGAGCGATCTAGAGCAAAATTGGTTGTTACTCAGGACTATGTATCTAAACAATTAATATATAGGCGGTTAACTAATTTTGCTGAATATATTGGATGGTTTGAGACGCATCTTCATTCATCAGCAATAACAAGTACAAAACGTTTGTTAAAATCTCGTAGACCTCGTAAGTCCATGGATATTCAGTCTGAATACAAATCTTTTGATAGTGATCAATTAAATAAAATTTTCAAGGCGGTTGATCCTGATAATCAGAATCGTATCTGGACATCAGATTATCTAACTTATAGAAATGAGCTAATTATCTATTTATTTTTATATCTTGGATGTCGTAAAGGTGAATTATTAAATTTAAAGATTACAGATATAACCCTTTCTCAAGGTGTTACATCATATCTTACTATTAGGCGTAATCCTCATGATGGTAGTGATTCTAGGCTATATCAACCTTTGGTTAAAACTAGAAGTCGATCAATTGCAGTCAATAAAAATCTGAAGAAAAAATTAGAAACTTATATTTTAAATTATAGGTCAACAGTACCTAATGCAGAGCTAACAGACTTTTTGATTTTATCAAATAAAGGCCAGCCTTTATCAATCAATGCCTTAGATAAAATATTTTATGAAATTTCTAAAGTTGTTCTATTCAATGTACATGCTCATGCATTTAGACATACTTGGAATGATAAATTTTCTGAGAAGTCACAAATCCTAGTGGAAAAAGGCAAAACCACAGAATCACAAGTTGAAAATGATCGTGCATATCTGATGGGGTGGATACCTAACTCACAAAGCGCAAGAAGATATTCAAGGCGTTCAGAGAATAAGCGTGCCGTAGAGTTTGGTTTAATTATCCAAGAAAAATTTGAGGATGAAAATGAATAAATCAATCCAAATTGATAGTTTCGATGAATTACAAAATACCTTTACCTCATTTAAAGGTTATAAAGTTGATATTTATGATGATATATGGGTGTTAGATATTAATCAGCAAGTAAATATGTCGAATCTCTCGAAATTTTCGGAGGAAGTTAGGTCTGATGTTTTAAATACCTTTGTACACTTTGCTAAATATAGCTCAAGCACACATGCTACAGAAATGATCCGCTATGCACTTAAGTATCCCGATCTGACAGGAGAGTCAGAAATTACTTTAAAAGGAATTTTAGAATATAAAAACTATTATAATGATAAAAAATACGAGTATAAGTTAGCAAAATTTAGAGTCTTTTTAAAAAAACTCTATGATTTGGGTTATTCCTCAGTAGATGGTGAAATTTACGATTTAATAGATTCATGGAGATTAAGTGGCAATGACAAAGGAGTAGCAGTCCTTTCCCTTGATCCAGATGAAGGCCCATTTAGCTCATTTGAATTTCAAGCAATTATCACTAGAACCAACGAATATTTAGCAGAAAATAAGATTTCTTATTACGAGGCTGCTCTAATTCGTGTTTTTTGTGCGACTGGTAGACGACCAATTCAAATTTCAGGATTAAAGGTGAAAGACCTATATGTGTCGGATAAATATAATTTTAATGATAAAAATGCAGTTCATATCCTTAACATTCCGAGAGCTAAAGTTAGAGGTGCTAGTGGATTCCGATTTGCTTTTAATGAAGTGGGAATTCGGGAAAGTATTGCGAAAATCTTATTTGAACATATTCAAATTTTAAAACAGAAATTAGCAAAGCAAATAAAGCGAGAAGTATCTGAACAGGAGCTTTCAGAGTTGCCAATTTTCTATGATATTAAGGTGTTAGCCAATCTAGATTGGAGCAATGAAAAAGAAATTTCTCAAATTTTGCCAACAGAAATTATTCATTTACCTACTATCAAATTAACTCAAATATTGAGAGATGCTGTTCAAAAACTTGGTGTCCGTTCAAGAGAAACCGGTAAACCAATACATATCACTGCATATCGGTTTCGCTATACGCTTGGAACAAATGCGGCTAGGCAAAAAGCAGGTGTGAATGTCATTGCAAAGCTGTTAGATCATCATGATACGCAAAATGCACACTGTTATGTACAGAGTGTTCCTGAAATTGCACAACAAATCTCATCCATCATGGATGAAAGCTTACGCAAATATGCAGATGCTTTTCAGGGGAAAGTTGTAAAGGATGAGATTGAGGCTCAATCACAAGTTAAAGAGGCGAATAGAATTTCTTGTGTAGAACAGGATTGTGATGTCGGCTCATGTGGTACACATCAATACTGTAACGATCACGCACCAATCGCATGTTATCTGTGTAGCAAGTTTATGCCTTGGGCAAATGCACCGCATCATCTGGTTCTAGAGCAATTAATTAAAGAACGGGATGATCTAATTACGATGGGGTGTAGCCTTGAGGTCGCTGCTGTGAATGACCGAACAATTATTGCCGTTCAGCAAGTAATTGATGCTTGTAAGGAGTTTAATCATGGATAATTTAATATATTTTCCATCTGACAAAATCCAATCTCCTTACTCTGAAATAAAGCGGTTTATTGATTTTGTTAAACAGTTATCAGAATTAAATGAAGATATTAGATTTGATGAGAATTATTGGAAAGGTGAAGTCAACTTTGTCAAAACGGGTATTTCATCCAAAGATAGATTATCTGAAAATCTTTTGCATCATTCAATTCTAGAATTTGCCAAAGCGTATATTAAGTATCAGAAAATTAAGAGTAAGTTAAAAACCCAAGATACAATTCTTTCAATTCGGGCAATAGAACAAATATGCTTAGACCGATATGGTGAAGTTGATTTAACTAAATTGGCTATTGCCGATTTTGACTTGGCTGCTGAAAATGCAAAAGTAAATTATAAAGCGAGTTCTGCTTACCATGTAGGTAGACAATTAAAGATTCTATTGGATTTTCTTCGCCAATTAAAAATAGTTGTTTTACCAGAATGGAAAAATCCAATTAAAAAGCCTTCTGAAAAATCAATTGTGTTAGATGCAGAGTCAGAGGAACATCGAGCTTCTAAACTTCCTGATGAGGATGCTATTTTTGCATTAGCTGATATTTTCTCACGGAAAGATTCAGAATTGTCTGATAGAGATATTTTTGTCACCAGTGCTGTGAGTTTGCTTCTAGCTGCGCCAGAACGAGCATCAGAGCTATTTTTCTTAAAGCATAATTGTATCCATGAGGAAGAAGTCCAAACGCTTTCTAAGAGCAGTTTAGGGCTTACAGCAGATGGTTCTAATATTGAGACAGTATTGGGTATTAGGTGGTATGCACAGAAAAATTATGGGCATGACATTAAATACATTCCCAGTGTCATGATCCCAACGGTAAAACGGGCTATTGAACGTTTGATTAGGATGTCAGAAAAGCCTAGACATTTAGCATATTTGCTTGAAACAAGCGATAAATTTCCAAGACATGAGCTTTGTCCTGATGTGCGGGATCATCAATTATTAAAACGTAGTGAAGTATTGATGGCAATGGGCTTTGATGCGTCACTATTGGATGCTCGTCAAGCAAATAACAGTGGAAGACAATTTTTAATAACTCGTGATATTCCTATTAGTGATTACGAAGTCAGTCTGAATGATTTAAATATTATTCTGCGAAGGAGGCTACCCCAAGGCTTTCCTTATGTACCTTTTAAAACTGGTAATGGAGTTAAGGTTAAGTGGTCAGAAGCTTTATTTTGTAGTTTCGCAAACCAATTTCATAGTGATAAATTAACCATTTTTTCAGAATTATGGATGCCACATATTGATACTTTAAATGAGGATTTATCTCCCACGAAAAAAAAGAAGAAAGGACGTGATGAGTTAGTAAATGTTCAATCCATTTTCCAACGGTGGGGATATGGTGACTACAGTGTGTCTACCCATCAATTTAGGCATCTTCTCAATACGATAGCAAATACCAATGGAATGGATAGCATGTTACTCGCTAAATGGTCAGGGCGGGCTGATATGAAGCAAAATCGAGTATATGACCATACTTCGGTTGAAGATCGTAATTATGGCTTAATTGAGATGCAGAAAAATGAGGTTGGTACAGTAAATACTGATAGTACATTTACATTCCAAATAGCTACACCTCGAACTATGCAAGAGCTAAATACCAAAACAACATTGTCCATGCACACTACCGAGTTTGGACTTTGTACACATTCTTATATTGATGAACCCTGCCTAAAGTATAGAAACTGTCTTAATTGTACAGAGCATGTCTGTATTAAGGGGGATGATGAAAAGAAAAAACGGCTTCAAGATCGACTTAGAAAAGAAAAAATCTTATGGGCAAAGGATAAGGAGGCTGTTAGTAAAAATGTTACTGGTTCAACGGTCTGGTTGCACATTAGAGAGCTTACAATTAAACGTTGTGAACAGATGATTGCTCTACTGGATGATCCAAACATTCCCGATGGAACACCTTTGAGTTTGCCCCCTTCTGAAGATGTTACACATCTCGATTTAGCGTATCAAAAAGCAGGTCTTAAACGTATCCCCGTTATTGAGAATACTCAACGGAAAAAGATAGAGGACGAACCACATTTGCTCAGTCCTGCATTGCAAATGGATTTATGGATTTGATATGGCACAGCATTTAACCGATAAAGACATCGAGAATATTGTTGAGCTTCTTGATTATTGGCCTTTAGATCAGAAATTGACTTGGGAGCGGCTATGTCAGGCCATTGAGCTACAGCTCGAACTTGTGCCTGCACCAACTCGTCAAACTTTACAGAAATATGTGCGGGTAAAGAATGCCTATGATCAATGCAAAAAACCCAAAGCTACGCAGGTTAAAAATAATTCAACACAGAAATTGCCTGCTAGTTTAAAAATTGCTCAAACTAAAATTGAGGCTTTGGAAGCTAAGAATGCCAGATTGGAAAAAGAGAACGCTATGCTATTGGAACAGTTTGTAGTGTGGCAATACAACGCCCACAAGTATGGACTAAGTATTACTAAGTTAAATGAACCGCTGAGCAAGAAAAGTTCAGATTCATGATAATTAATTTCTACTCTGAAAATAGAGTTGATAGCTTATTATGAGAAAAATAAAGTAATAAGTTATTATACAGATGGAATATATTCAATAGTTTCATTTTCTTCAAAGATGAAAATTGACTTAAAGAAATCTATCGCATTTTTGAGATATAAATCCTTATTAATATAGTCACCACTGTATCTTCCTGATTTGGCATTAATAGTCCATTTATTGTCATTCTGATAGTGGATTTCTCCAGCTATACGAGCAGATTGAAAACCTGTCAGACAAGGATGACCTTGATTATTAATTTCTTCTCCAATTAATAATGCCCCATCTTCTGATATGGCCCATAGCATATGTTTTAATGAACCATTTTTAAGTTTTATAC